>JACDGI010000185.1 GCA_013821665.1 Anaerolineae bacterium | reverse complement strand
GTCTAATCCTTTCAATGTCGCTTCCGCTTGCTGGGTGCTGAAAACCCGACCGGAACCCATACCAGCCAACAGCAGCCCTTCCAGGGTGCGAACGGCATACGTCATTTTGCGCTGCATCAGGGCTTCGCGCACACTGTTCGGCAGTTGACCGGTGTTGGCAATCTGGCGTGCCTGTCTGGGTGACGCTGTCGGTCTTGAGAAGGCGCTGTGGATGGTGCGTTGGGCTTCGTGCTGCCGCTGTGCCGCTGTTTCTGGCGGATGACCGTCGCTGGCCGCTCGTTGGCTGTGAAGTTCGACCAGCTCACTGAGCGTTTCAGCTTTTTGCCAACCTGTATCCCGGGCGAACAGACTGGTACGAAATAAGGCGTCGTTGCGGCCATTATGCTGGCAGAGATGATGATAAAGGGTGCGAAGATCGTGTCGGTTGGCTTTTAGGATCGGTGCGGTGGTCTGTATGGGTGGCTGGGCTGACTGCGACACTCCGCAGGACTTAATAAACGACTGAATGCGACGAATATCTCGTTCGCTGAGGAGATGCGGTTGCCCACCGCGGGTGACACGGTAAGCCTGACCGTTGATCAGGGTAGGCGGTGCGACCACATACCGGCCATCCGAAAGCAGATCAACGCCCCGCCCTTTTTGACTATCGACGTGCAGTTGATCCGGTAATTTGAAATACAGATGCGGCAGACCGCGACCGGCCGAACGGACGGTGTGGGTTTCGAGTAAGTTGGGATGTTGGGCTTTGAAGGCGTTGAAGACCGTTTCGGAGTCAAAATCGAGGACGACCAAGTTGCTGACGCGTCCGGTGACGATGCCGAGGCCGCCAAAATGTCGCTCCGAAAACCACTGCTCATAGTCATTTAGGGTCGCGCGGGTGCTTTGGAAGCCTGACCAGGGGAGCGCGGGGGTTTTGGGGCGGGTGGGATCCAGATTACCAAGCAGCGGAATCACCGAATAGCCGAGATGAAAATAAGCCTCAGCGAGCGTTAATAAAGTTTGGGAATCATTAGAAAATTGCAAATCAAATCCCATCTACCGGGAGATGACTTGCACGCAGCTCGAAACCCCGTTATCATATGAAATGACAACGAGATGTCCGGGCGAGCATTTATCAGCCGCCCCGGCGGTTTGATGAATGCCTTCTTGAACTTATCGCGGCTCGGAAGGCATTTCGCTTTTATAGGGTAAGTGATGGTGCTCTCGCACCGGCAGTGTCCCTCGTTTATGGGACACGATCCCCTTTTAATTCATAGCACTCCAGCAAGACAAATAAAAAAAGCGTCATCCCGGTTGACCGAAAGTGACGCCCTTTGTTTAAAAAACGTAGGTGGCTGTACGAGATTTATGGTATAATCTGGCACATCGTCGGACTCGGTCGACTCGAGTTCGGCAGTTCCTTGAAACCTAAAAGGCTTCGGCAAAAAGGCGAGTTGCAAGCTCGTCTTTTTGTTTTATGGAACTGTTAAAAATGAGTATAACCCTGCGGGGCAAGTCGCGCAACTGAATTTTACATTCAGGAGCCAGTAAAATTTCACCTTCGTATGGAATCCATATTGGATTGATCCTTCCTAATCTCCATTAGGACAATAGCTTTTCACCGCAAATTGAGTATGACTTAGCGTTCTAGACCGGAGCAGGCATCATCAGAAGCCGCGCGGCATTTTGCTCTGGGTAGTGAGTAACGAGAATAGTGCACATGTCCTGTTGGCACATGAATGATAGTCTCCCCTACTCGTAAGCGTTTAACAGGTAGACCAGGTATTCATACATCAATCGTCTTTGTGTCAAGGTCAGCCAACCACAGTACCGACTGCCATGTAGTTGGCGATTTTAGTAGCAATCTCTTTCGCTGTGTTTCCTGGCGACAAGACCTCAATTGCCAGGTCAGGCGCGATGGGGTTTTGCCCACTTTCTTTGGACGTACTGGTTGTCGCTTATAGAAAATGAAAGCGGCATCAGACATGTAATCCTCGCCGTTGATAATGTACCCACCATCAGCGCCTGTCATCCGTCCTAATTTGTTCACGAGAACATAGTTCCCGAAGCAGGCAATTAGTTTTGCGGTTGCCTTTGAGGATTCATTGTTGGATACCACTTCGACAATCTCCCCTGCAGTGTGTTCGAAGTTGCGATCCCTATTTCAGTTCGTAATACGAATCGTAGAATTTTTCTTTCGTAACCACTGCCGGTCGGGTGAGTATGTCTCGATCCTTGTTAAAGTAACTCGTCAACCTTCTCATTAAATCCGGGCAGCACATCGTCGCCATTCAATGTATCGCCGTAGGTTAATAAAAGGGGTTCACGGTCAGGGCAAAATACTTCCAGTCCTTCGCCGGGAAAGACCGCAATCGCCATCTTTGTACCATGTGCAAGGTAGGCCAACGCTTTCTTGCTCTGGATGATTTTGGTTAATGGTTCAGTCGTGATCTCTACTGCAACTAATGGCGCAGTAGAGAAGTAATCTGTGGTCTCAGCAGTCTGAATACACACGTCCGGCTGGTACATTACGCTGTTTGAGACGTGCAAAATCCGCCCATATCCCTTGCCAATGGGATTTACTCGCAGATAGTCACCAAAGGCTGACATGAACGCGCAGCAATACGTCCACGTCGTCCCGTAGCCATTACTGCGACAGGTTTTCCATCAGCAAAATTAAATAGTATGTCGTCGTGCCGCGCTTCGTAAGCCAGAAATTCCTCGGCGGTCATTTCTCTTTGTTGAAAGGTCATGTTAATTGCCTTTCAGTCGTCAAAAATATCGGCCACTTCTAACTTGAACCCGGGTAGTACATCGCCACCCTCTAACACGTCCCCTACTCGTAAGCGTTTAACGGGCTGGCCGGGTATCCATACATCAATGGTTTTCGCTTCGGGGTCGGTCAACCACAGCACCGTTCCTGCTGCCATATAATGAGCAGACTTTATCGCTATTTCAGAAGCAGAGTTCCCCGGCGACAATACTTCAATTGCCAGATCAGGCGCAACGGGGTTATAGGCCACCTTGTTTGGCCGTACTGGTTGTCGCTTGCGGGACATGAAAGCGGCGTCAGGCATGTAATCCTCGCCGTTGATAACATACCCACCATCAGCTCCAGTTATCCGTCCTAATTTGTTCACGAGAACATAGTTCCCAAAGTAGGCAATTAGTTTTGCGGCTGCCTCTGAGGATTCATTGTTGGATACCACTTCGACAATCTCCCCTGCAATGTATTCGAAGTTGCGATCCCTATTTTCAGGTCGTAATACGAATTCGTAGAATTCTTCTTTCGTGACCACTGCCGGTTGGACATTGAGCATTCTGTTTTTCCTTGTCTCAGTTGTCCCTATTATTGCATATTTCGTAGTGCGGTGACGAAGTTCAGGGCGCTATCGTTGCTAGTGCTGGCGCGGATCAAGACGGTCGGCTCATCGTCTTCTTCAAATACCGGCATGGCAAAGTTAGGTGCAGGAAGCTGTTTAGGGCCTGTGCTCTGCTCTATCAACGGCGTCAATGCAGGTTGCTGGTGACGTAAGATCTCCATAAACTGAGCTAATGCATCAGCAGTGCTAGGTGTGAACTGGGATTGGTACTGCGGGAACATTTCAAAGAGTACACTCAAATCGTTATTCTCAAGTGCCCATAGCAAACGGACGCCATCGCGGATCGCAGTTACTTCCGAGCGCTTTGACTTCTTAAATTCAAGGATCTCTTGAACATGTGCATCAATTGGATATTCCTGCCCTATCCTTAGCTGGAAGTGTCTTGTAACTCGCTTAATCGGCTTACGTTTGGTTGTTTTGCGCTTTGCCAAGATATGCAAACCTTTAGTGTGTGTCACATATAGTGTTTACTTTGCGAATACTATGGCATAATTCCCAATATAAATCAAGAAAATCGTTTTTCAAACGCACTTTTGTTAGTACAAAGCAGAACTATTTCCCACTTTGCGAATCGAGTGTACACTTTGGGAATGCAACTATCACCTAAAGAACTCGCCAGCTTATTAAAGCAAAGCACAGAAAACATCCGCTTATGGTCAGGTGAATTTTCCGCATACCTCTCAAAAGATGCTGCCCCCGAAAAAAGAGGGAAGCACCGCGTATTCGAGGAGGGCGATATTTCCGTTCTTGCCTTAGTTGCCGACTTTCGAGATCGCGGCATCCCGTTTCCGGCTATCCACAAAGCATTAGCTGAGGGCGATAGGATGATGCCAGCAACTCTGCAAGGCAGCCTCGTAACATATCAAACACAGCTTACCGACCTACAAGCTAAACTTGCCGATGCCGAAAGCGATCTCAAAAAGGAATCCAAACGGGCCGACACCGCCGAAATTGAAGTTGAGTTATTAAAGCGCCAAAACAAAGAACTGCAAGAAAAAATCGACCGACTCAACCGTGAAATTGGCAGACTAGAAGTCCGACAGGATAGCGAGTAGGACGTCATTGGGCAAAAATCAGTACCCACTCATCAGACTCTAGCGCCTTGATGTATTCGCCGCGTTCGTCCGTAATCTTGATTTCATAACCACCGCTGATAACCCCGGTAAACTCAAATCGCGAGAAGCCCGCCGGTTCATTCTTCCACCACAGCACCATATAAAAATGGTTGGCCGTATGAGATGCTTCGTAGGCGGCCGCTACTGGCACAATGCTCGGTTGCGAGTTAAGCCATGTGGTATTTCTTAAGTTCTCAAGCTTGCCCATAATAATCCCCTTAATCCCCATCATCTCGAATAACTTTTACTTCTTGTGTGGGGCTATCTGAGCTATTGGGGCCACTAACTACATCGCCTGTTTTCCACGCTTCGTCAGTTTCCAAAATCCACCCGAACCCATCGCGGGCAGCAGCTTCAAGTGAACCATAACCGTTTTCGCTTTCGTAGCGCTTGATGCCACCCTCTAACACGCTATACTCCCAGCTTGTACCGCCTCCTGCATACTCAATATAAAGAATATCCACACAGTAACTACGCATTGGGTAGCTGAAAACTATTTCTATTTTCTTGTCCATTATTCTTCAACTGGCCTTACCCCAGTTTAGCGGAGAGTAAAAATGTCCGTTAGACTGAAAGTAAGGAGCAGGAAATGGGAAACTATAAGAAATACAGCGATGAATTTAAGCAAGAAGTGCTAGGAATGGTGGCAGCAGGCGAGCGGAGTGTCAGCCAGATTGAGCGAGATTTAGATATCACACCAGGGTTGATCTACAAGTGGCAGCAGCGCTATCGGGTGGAGGAAAATAAGCTGCAACCGAGTGCGGAACGGGCTGAACAAGCGGAAATTCGACGGTTGAAACGCGAGTTGGAAATCACGCGGCAGGAAAGAGATATCCTAAAAAAAGCCATCCGAGTGTTCTCGCGGGGGGAAGTGTGAGCCGCTACCAGTTCATCGCAGCCCATCGCCGCGATTATCCGGTACAGCGTTTGTGCGCGGTACTGGGTGTGGCTGCGAGCGGATTTTACGACTGGTTGCGGCGTGAACCGAGCCAACGGCAGCGAGCAAATGAAGCATTGGGGTTGCGTATTCGAGCCATCCACGAAGCGAGCCGCCAGACCTACGGCTATCCGCGTGTTCATGCTGAATTGCGTGAGTCAGGGGAGCGGGTAGGCAAACACCGCATTGCGCGTTTAATGACCCACATGGGCTTGAAAACGCGCTGTCGACGACGCTTTCGGGTTACGACCCAAGCCAACGCCCACCGTATACCTGCGCCTAATTTGCTGGCTCAGGATTTCAGTGCCACCCGCCCCAACCAGAAGTGGCTGGTGGACATCACTTACCTTGCCACCCGCGAAGGCTGGTTGTATTTGGCAGGGGTACTCGACACCTATTCACGGCGCATTGTCGGTTGGTCCATGAGCGAACGGCTGACTGAACCGCTGGTCTGTGATGCGCTGTGTATGGCGCTGGCTCAGCGGGGTGCGCCCGAATTGCATCATTCCGACCAGGGCAGCCAATACACCGCTCATGCCTATTTAACGCTATTGGAAAAGGCTCACATCCGAGTCAGCATGAGTGCTGTTGGTCGTTGTTATGATAACGCTATGAAAGAGAGCTTCTGGGCCACCTTGAAACGCGAATGTGCGGATCATACTTTCCATACCCGAGCTTTAGCCCGGCAGGCTATCTTTGAGTACATTGAGGTTTGGTACAATCGTCAGCGGCGGCATTCTGCTCTGGGCTATCTCAGCCCTTGTGCCTTTGAGCAGCGTGCACCCCTCTGACATTTTGTGTCTCCGTCTAATCGGGGTAAGTCCAAACCTTTCGCCCCAGCTTGTGTATATCGGGATTGGAAGCCCACGCCAAAATTGATCGACTGATAGTTGAGAACACGATACTTAAGGGCATGTGGGCGAGTAGGGGAATGTCATACGTCCTGACTACTTTCCAATGCGTCTATAAATGAATATGCAAGTCTGACTTCAAGTTCTGTCAGATGTTTACTTTTTTCTGTCATTGTATGCACCGCATTTGACCACTGCTTTGTACCATGTTTTGTTTTTTCAACTGCTTGGAATGCTTTATGTAATTCACCTGTGGTCTTCTTAATTTGCTGTATTAAATCCAAAAGCGCTGGGTCATTTGTGGTCGTTATATACTGCGTAGCTTGTTGTTTGGCGTTATTTGTATCCATATCACACCTTATTTCAGGCTCAACACTACGTATTCATCTGGATTAACTTCAACGGTTAGCTGCCATGATCCGGTGTCAATCTCTCCAATCAATCGACCATCGGCAGTGAAATGCCACGATTTCAGCGGGTGGCCTCTATTATCACATTTTCATGCGAACGGGTTTTCAGGATGCAATAGACTTGGCTGTAAATATCCTTTGGAATATAGCGTTGTAAGAATGCCGCCGTGCGAATTTCCGGCGGCTTTAGACCGTACCACTTAGACAGGATAGGGGGTTGCTTGGTCATTCTGCTTTGCGTTTCCCTGTTTTGTGCTGCACTGGATCAGCACACCATGCCAGCAAATCAGCTTCACTTACAACATAGTAGGGTAATGGCCCATCAACCATTTTAGCTTTCAGTCTGCCATCCTGGGCTGCGGCTCTAAGCGCTGAAACTGAATACATATACTGTGTTTGTGCTAAATAGGCTTTAGCTTCTTTCAATGTCATTTTTCGCTTAGACCCAGCCTTGCTTGTACCCATTTAATTATTCCTTACCGGGGTAGGTCGTGCATTCATTCTGTTTTGCACTCCAGTTTGTGCAGATCGAGGTCGAAAGCGCACCAGTGTCAAAGTGAAATCATCAACTTGATTGTAGAACAATTTAGCAGTCAATGAACAAACTATTTCATCATAGGCGTGGGATCGCGTCGACGAGTGGTGGGGCAGGTAGAGATAAGAGCAACATAGCGCCTTCTTTGTGAAGTCCTGATAAGACAGAGATCAGAAGCCATACAACCCATTTAATTTTGAGCCTTAATGCCAATAATTTTTATTGAGCTATTCACTTTATTTTAAGCGGTTATGGCGATCTATTATGAGCAACCTCATCAGTGTTCCGCCAACAGACATTGTGCGACGGTTTGAGTCATTTGTTTTCTATTATGGAGTGAAGGCTAGCAATATAAACCAGTTACCAGGAGGTTTTACGTTTAGCGTGGTTTACAGCCCTGTTGATCCGTGGGGATGGGAATTCGTGCGTTATCAAGTGTTTTCCCATGTGAATGGCATAGTGGTTCTAGAGAGGCGAATACTCAATTCAGAGGAGATTGCCTATTTTGAACTCCTGATTGCTACCTCAAAAATCTGACACTTCTTCTAGTCCAAGAGAGTATAAGTCTATAGGTCCCTTAAGTACTTGTGAATAGGTTAGCTGTCTCTCATCTCTATAACCCAAGAGGAATAAAATAGTAAGGATTAACTTCCTAAAGCATCCATCCAGGAATGAAAGATGATCGAACTGATTCAGACAATTAGAGCGAACAAGTGACGCAGGTTAATCAAAGCAAAAGCAAGATGATGACCGGCCAAGAAATGAGCCGCCTTGAGGTCAAAACGCAACAAAAGGGCACGAAACTTGTCAATCCAAGCAAAGGAACGCTCACTCACAAAACGATCTTTGTAGACTAGGGGATTGAAAAGGCGCTTGCGTCCGCGTTTGACATATTTACGATTACGCCTGTTTTCAGCCATGTTGGGGACAACCTGATGATTGAAACAGACTTTACGAGCCTCTTTGGTGTCAAAAACACTATCGGCATTGAAGAAAGCGCCTGAAATGGCTAATCCCCAGTGCTTCATGGTCTTAAAAGCGGTCTGAAGCTGGTCTTTCAGGTTGAAGGCATCATTATGGTTACCCGCCACAATACCCGTGCAAGCAATCAGGTAGCCGTTTTTGTCGGTGATGGGCAAGATATTACTGGTCTTGGCCCGTTTGCGGCGTTGATAAGCCACGCTTTCCCCACCTTTTTTGGCAATGGCATGACTGCCATCCAAGTTGATCTGCCTTAAGTCCAGTTCAGATTTGATGTGTTCAATACTGTTTTGCCAAATCCGTTCCAGACTGCCATCGGCACTCCATTTGCGCCAATGATCATAGACCGCTTGCCAACTGGGCTCATTCCGTCTCTCACGCTCGTTCGCCTCTTTCGAAACCGGCAACCGATCCCACTGACATCCGGTATGCAACCGGTACAAGATCAGGTTAAATATCCCCCACAAGGGTGTTTTACTCACATAACCGCGGCGTGCTGTCCTCAAATTGGGCAAGATGTAGTCTCGAAACTGTTCTTCAGTTACACTTTCAGGGATGGTACTCATGATGGGTTACTCTTTGGTCGGAGTTTTCCTCTATCATGAGTTACCATCCTTTTTTTATCAATATGTCTGAATCACTTCATCGATATAATTCATACTCCCCCCAACGCGATACAAGCGGGCTTCGGTAATACCATTTTTTATTATGGAGTTGAACCGAATGGGTTAGCTTTATTGCCTAATAAAAGTGAATTCACACTTATCTATAGTCCGTCTCAAGAATACGGATGGGAAGTCGTAAATTATCGCGTGCTGCATCCTAACAAGACATACCTGGTTGTAAACCGACGTAATCTGTTACCCAAGGAAATAGAATATTTCGAACATTTGCTGAACATGCTAGCATCAAACCGACCCAACGATTCAAGTAACCAACAAATCCGATTTTCTTTGTTACCTGCATTCTGATGAGACCCTCAATCCTGTAAAACATAATTAGCCAGACCAGATCGTAGCCCCATTCCCTAAGCGAACGTTAACTCGCGAGCTATGCCCGCCAAGCGTTCTTTGTGATGGGTTAAGGGTTGCTCCATTGGCGATATTTATACAAGCCAACTTCTAGACGTGTAAGCCATTCGTCTTGATAGAGTTTATAAACTTTGGATAGCTCCAACGAACTTTGTCTCTGCCTTATGCAATCATATATCTGATTCATGATTTGTTGCTTTCGTTCAGATAAATCATTTACGGATAAAGAGCCTAATTCTTGCGGGGTAGGTGTTTCTAGTTTACATTCCATAGCATAATCCCCAGAAAATATTTAACTGTGCTTCTTAATTAAAGATGCGCGTGACAAGCTGTGTTGTCATGGGATAACGGGACGGTTCTAGAGTGAAATTGGCTAAGGTAGTATTAGGAACCCCGGCCCACCATGCTCCCACGCCGTGCAACGGTGCAGCGTGGCCTCATGGGCGCATGACGTGTTAGCGTCCCAACACGCATAGTTGCCTCCAAAAACTCTAATAAGTCGGCATTTCGTGCAGGTTGAAAATGTTATGTTTTGTCATGTTTTCTCGGCTGTTATAACAAAAGGTTTGAATGCTCTAACCGCCAACATGCGCACCCATGTTGCTACTGTTATCATGTGCACATCCGTTCTAAATCTGAGGTGTAACATGGCAGCCAGCGAACTCGAAACATATCAGATCGGCGATAAGGAATATGTTACGCTGTATGACGCGGCCTACTTGGCTAAAGATGCCGCTGGGCGCGCTACAGGGACAAATCGCATTCGGCAAGTTAGAGCTGGTGCAGATTGAATCGCGGGAGTTCGTCGAACTGGAAGCCCTGAAAGCGTATGCGGAAAAGCGCAAGTCAAAAGCGAGCGCATAGGATAAGCGCTTTCAGTCAACAAACGTCTTTTTAGATGCTTTCTAACCGTTTATTTTGCTCGGTAGTATAAGCATTATAGACTTGCTCATAATCATCTGTAGGCTTTCCTGCTCGTTTCTGTTCCTGCAATAGAAAATAGGCTAGCAAGATAGCTTGGTTTAATTCGGAGTATGACAGCTCGGCTAATTCATTTTGAGTTAGCAGTGCTAATTGATTGGACATAGTAAGCCTATGTGACCGATAGTAATAAAATTTATTTAATACTTTTTATTTCCGGCTGGCATGGGCTAAAAGGTCTAAAACGACTTAGTAGACTTGACGATTGAGTCAGCGAGCTTTCACCAGTAAACATTCAACCTCAATTTTTCGTCCAAATATTTCGTCCTCAAGATTACGCACTCGATCACGATTAATTGGGCCATATTGAACAGTCATATAGGTTTTTAGCTGCCGGTTAAATCCGACTATTTGATAGTGAAGTAGTAGAGTCCAGAGGATGAGCCTAATCGCTTTTAAGAGATGTGTGACGGATTCAAAGAACGCCATCAGGTGTGTGTGGAAACCCCCTTTTTGATCTAACCAAACAAGTGCTTAGCTTAAAAACATCTGATTAAACTGAGGTTAGTAAAAAGAATTATTTTTATTGGAATCTCACACAATATTGACCAACGGAAACCGTCATCGTGGGATCGCGTCGACGAATGGCGGGGCAGGTGAGGAAAATTCTCCGGTCGAAGAATTAACGCTTTGAGTAACATTGGAACATCTAAAACGTTTTCTCTGTTGATACACCTCTTTATGGTGAGAGGAAGGAAAGCGTTTACATATGTCTAAAGCAAGCGGATTTGGAGCTATTCACGAGATTTTCGGCATTCGTCCACATGCGCATGAGAAAGAACTTAACGCCTATCTTGGGGCAGGGTGGGTGTTAGCTGATATTCACCAACGCAGCTACCGTGATCCTCAAACCGATGAGGAAGTAAAGGTTACTGTTTATATTATGGGGCACACTGATTCACAAGCAGTCGCGCCGAAATGGGATCCCAACCAGTAAGCCATTGTTAACGCGTGAGCTGTGGCCGACAAGCATTCTTTATTGATGATTAACGAATAATTTATGTGTTATGTAAAACAAACCTGTAAACAACTTATTGTTAATAAAGACATCGGATAACTGTGCATAAGGACTTATTATGATTGATGAGAATACTTCTAGAATACAATTGGTGGAAGCATTAGCCGATGAACGCCGATTGATGCGTACCCTGATTGATAACCTACCAGATGGCATCTACATTAAGGATACCCAGAGCCGGTTTGTACTTGGCAACACAACCGTGGCAGAGTTAATGGGCGTATCAACACCTGAGCAATTGATCGGTAAAACAGATTTCGACTTTTTCCCTTATGATCTGGCATCCAGTTATTATGAGGATGAGCAAACTGTTATGGGAACAGGAACGGTATGTGTCAAGGACAATGAAACAACTTCATAAAAAAGATTAAGAAAGATTTTCAGCCGGTTTAGGTGGATTGATGTAGACGGCCTTTGGAGCACCCTGTATGTAGGGCAAGCC
>JACDGI010000973.1 GCA_013821665.1 Anaerolineae bacterium | reverse complement strand
ATTTCGCACATCACAAGCACGTGCCGCAATGGCTGGACGCGATTATGTCATTCCCGATGATGTCAAAGCCTTAGCCGAAGTCACATTGGCGCATCGTGTCATCGTTGGGCCAGCCGCCCGTATTAAAGATATTTCATCGCGCACCGTTGTACAGGATGTGCTGGCTGCCACGGGCGTACCCGGCGCTTCAGCACGGTAATTCCCGATGTCCAGTCGTCGTAACGCTGTCTACGCACTTTTAGTTGCTGCTCTGCTCACAGGTCTATTTACAGGGCGAGCATTTTTCTTTACGCTTGCCTATCTCTTTGGTGGCTTATTATTCGTGTCGCTTGTTTGGGCATGGATTTCTGTCCGTTGGCTGACGATTAGTCGCAAGACGCGTGCCCGCCGCGCACAGGTAGGCCGCAAGCTCGAAGAAACCTTCGTCATTCATAATCGCAGCATCTTGCCTAAACTCTGGCTGGAAGTCCGCGATCACTCTACCTTACCGAGTCACTATGCCAGTCATGTCGTCCCCGCGCTCGGCGGACGTAAACGCTACCAATGGACAGTCGAAACCCTTTGCCTTGTACGCGGCGAATTTGAACTAGGCCCGGTCACACTCAAGAGTGGTGATCCATTTGGCTTTTTTCTCTCGCCACGTCACCTTGATGCGACCTCCAAAGTAATCGTCTATCCGCAAACCATTCCCATCAATCATATCGATTTACCCATTGGTCAAATGTCAGGTGGAGATGCGCAGCGTCGCCGTTCTCATAACATCACGACCAATGCGTCTGGTGTACGCGACTATGTTTCGGGCGATAGTTTCAATCGTATCCATTGGTCATCGACAGCTCGCAAAGATCGTCTGATTGTCAAAGAGTTCGAAATCGATCCACTCGTAGATATTTGGCTCTTTGTTGATCTGTCCTCGAGTTCGATTGTCGATGATCCATTGCTTCAGCGAACCGGCCCCAATCGGTCAATCGTCGCCAACAGCACAGGCATTCCCCCCTCGACCGAAGAATACGCGGTTGTGGTAGCGGCTTCGATGTCCAAATACTTTATCGACTCGGAACGTGCGCTTGGTTTCGCCGCCTATGTTCCCAATCGTGAAATCCTCCAACCGGAGCATGGCAACCGTCAGCTCAACCGCATTTTGCAAACGCTGGCCGTTGCCCGCAGTCTAACGACCTATACCTTGGGTCAAATGTTGGCACTGGAAACACCCTATTTTACCCGTGGCACGACATTGGTTATAATCACTTCGTCACTGGATCCAAATTGGGTTACTGAAGCCCAAATCTTGTCACGGCGTGGTATCCGCCCGATGTGCATCTTAATTGACCCTTATTCGTTTGGAGGCAATAAGCCTGCTGCCGAATTAACAGCATTGCTTCAACTCGCCCGTATTCCGACAGTGACAATCAAGAAAAATGATGACATTGGAGCAGTCCTCGCACAGCGCTCAATCTAGGTAAAGGAATTCGCATGGCAACCAACTTCGATGCAATTGTTCTCGGTGCGGGCGCAATGGGCAGTGCCGCAGCCTACTACCTCGCCAAAGCCGGACAACGCGTTTTGTTACTTGAGCAGTTCGAGTTCAACCACCAAAAAGGCAGTTCCTACGGCCTTTCCCGTATCATCCGATACGCTTATGACTTCCCGCAGTACGTCGAACTTGCCAAAGCGGTCTATCCCATGTGGGCGGAATTGGAAGCTGAAGCTGGAGAAACACTATATACACGCACTGGCGGGATCGATTTTGGCGCGGCGAATGACGAAGGGATGAGCAAAATCGCTTCCAGCCTTACCGAAGGTAACATCCCCTTCGAAATGATGTCAGCTCAAGAGGCTCGTAAGAGCTTTCCGCAATTCAATTTAAGTGATGACATGCAGGTTTTATATCAGGGCGACGCGGGTATTCTTCCCGCCTCAAAGTGTGTGCTTGCCCATCTCAGATTGGCCGAAAAACATGGTGCAGTCCTAAAGCCCAACACACAAATTGTGAGTGTCACGGCTCATAAAGATAGTGTCGAAGTAAAAACAGCCGATGAAACCTATACTGCTACGAAAATGGTTATCACCGCTGGCTCGTGGGCAAAGGACTTCTTAGCCACACTGGGCTTAAACTTGCCCTTAATGCCCTGCCGCTGTCAGGAGATGTACTTCGAGACCAATAATCCTGCCAATTACGAAATCGGACGCTTTCCGGCTTTCATCGCGCATTTACCATCTACTGAGTACAAATTTATGCCCTACGGCATGGCGAGTAACCAAGGTTCTGGTCTCAAAGTCGCGTGGCATGGCGGTCAGTTGTTCAATCACCCCTCAGAGATTGATTACACACCTGTTCAATCTGAAATTGATCTAGCCCTAAAATTTGGCAGCAAGTATTTACCGGACATGACCGGCCTCCGCGCCGCCCGTGTATGTCTTTATAC
>JACDGI010000972.1 GCA_013821665.1 Anaerolineae bacterium | reverse complement strand
AAGGCACACTCTATAACCCCACCGGATTAGACATTCCCGCTTTATTGGTCGCCGCCAAATCAGGTAGCTTGAACACCTATCCTGATGCCACCGGATTACAACGTAATCAAGATATTTTGACGCTCATCAAAATCTGCAACGCTGATGTGCTGGTCGAATGCAGCAATACCGATTTACAAACCGGACAGCCCGCGCTCGACTACTGCTATGCGGCCTTCGACAGTGGCAAACATGTGGTACTCGCCAACAAAGGGCCAGTCGCCGTGGCTTATGCTGATTTGGTCGAACGTGCCGCCCAAACCGGACGTGAACTGCGCTTTGAAGCCACCGTCATGGCCGGTACACCCTCCATCCGTTTAGCCATGCAAGCCCTACGCGGCTGCACGATCACTGAAGCCAAAGGTATCCTCAATGGCACAACCAATTACATCCTCACTCAGATGGAAGGTGGCATGAGTTATGCCGATGCCTTAGCCCAAGCTCAGCAGTTAGGTTATGCCGAGGCTGATCCGGCTGGCGATGTTGAAGGTTGGGATGCCGCTGGCAAGGTCATCATTCTGGCACGCGCCTTGTTCAACAGCACCATCACCTTCAAAGATATGGACGTGAAGGGCATCACCGGCATTTCATTAGAAGATGTTCAAGCTGCTGCTGCCGCAGGTGAAAAATGGAAACTGGTCGCCCGTGTCACGCCCCAAGGTGGCAGCGTCCAGCCCATGCGCGTCAAACTCAGCAATCCGTTGGCGGCGGTTTCCGGTGGCACTAACGCCATCACTTACAGCACCGATCTCATGGGCGATGTCACGCTGGTCGGTTCCGGCGCAGGTGGACAGCAAACCGGCTTCGGCATCCTATCGGATTTGATTGATATTGCGGGTTGATAAGCATTTCATCTTTTCGAACATCGCCTATTACAAAAATGAAATGCCGCTTAGCGATACGCTCATAAGCGATTCGCCCTATTGACGAAAATTTCAGGTGATGCCATAGTAACTTATAGGGATTTAGCAGAAGTTGCGCTAGGAATTGGGTATGGGGAGCAGCACTACAATGGAAAAAGCGAAAGTTTTAGTCGTCGAGGACGATATTCATCTTCTGGAAGGCATCCGCGATATTCTGGAACTCGATGGATATTCAGTATTGACCGCTGAAAACGGCAGCAACGGAATTGAAGTCTTGAACAATCAGTCGTCCCCGCCTGATTTGATTGTCTCGGACATTATGATGCCCAAAATGGATGGCATCCAATTCCTCAAAGAAGTCCGCAAAGAAAATCGCTGGTTCAGTATCCCCTTTATCTTTTTGACGGCTAAGGGCGAACGTGCCGACGTGCATCGTGGTATGCGCTTGGGCGTGGATGATTATGTCATCAAACCCTATGACCCTAGCGATTTGCTGGTGAAGATCGAATCCCGTTTGGAACGTCACAAGAGTTTGAACGCCGCACATAACAGCGGCATGGCGAGTCTCAAGCGCCAAATTTTGACCATGCTCAACCACGAATTCCGTACCCCTTTAACCTTCGTGGTGGCCTACTCCGATATGTTGAATAATCCCGGTGATCAAGAACTCAGCAAAGAAGAAATGCTCAGTTATATCTCCGGTATCACCGCTGGCGCTGACCGTCTGCGTAACCTCATTGAAAACTTTATCATGCTGGTGGAACTCGAAACCGAATCGGCCCAACAAACCTTCGACTGGCGTAAAGGCCCGATTGCCAGTGTTCAAGGAATCTTTAAAGAAGCTCAAGAACGCGTCAAAGACATCCAGTCTGATAACCATCCTGTAACCGTCGAAATACCGGCAGACATGCCTATCTTCACAGGTGATGTCGAATATCTGACCTCGGCCATCGCCCTTATGCTCAACAACGCTTGCAAATTTTCAGATACCGGCGCACCGATTAAGCTCGGCGCATCTGTTGCCAATCAGGAAGTAACGCTTTGGGTGAAAGATCAAGGTCGCGGTATTCCGAAAGCTGAACAGGAACATATCTGGGAAAGCTTTTACCAGATTGACCGCGCCATGAATGAAGATCAGGGTGCTGGCGCTGGCCTCGCCATCGTCAAAGGCATCGCCATCCTACACGGTGGCAAAGTCTCGCTCGAAAGTGAAATCGGGCAGGGCAGCACCTTCAAAATCACCGTACCCGTCGTCACCGAAGCCCTCACAATCAGTTAATCTCTTTCTCGTGAATCGACATCAAAAGGAGCGTGTGTGCGCTCCTTTTTCATTCCTGTATTGGTATGGTTCCCTCCCTGTTACTACGGTTCACAAGACGACACTTTTCAAAAATGTTATATATTTTCTCCCTCAGAATTTGCATTTACTCCCCTCTGCCATGAAATGGAGAGGGGCTGGGGGTGAGGATTTGAGCGAGAACTCACAAAAGTGTCGTCCTGTGACGTTACTACGGGGAGGGCTAGGG
>JACDGI010000971.1 GCA_013821665.1 Anaerolineae bacterium | reverse complement strand
TGACGAAGGCTTGCGCCCTCTTGTCGTCAAAGAATAATTGAGGACATCCTGATTGCTTCACAGTAGATTGAAAATTTGAACCACACTACCGATGCTTTTCGCTGATTTAATATCAATACCCCTACTATTTCTAGAGACTGACGTTGTTGCTCATGCTGTCGGTATGCACTGATTATTCGTCGTATATTTAGAAGTCCCAAAGGATTATTGAATGAGCACGCTTGAATTAAGCCAAGCCCAGCAGTCTCTTCGTCATAGCGAGGATCGGTTTAGCAGCTTATTTGAAGTAGCCAACGACGCGATGGCCTTATCAGATGCCGAAGGGATGGTTCTGGAAGCGAACCCGGCTTACTTTCAGCTTTATGGGTTTTCAGCCGAGGAAGTGATCGGACATAGTTTTGCCATCATCTTTCCTGCCCAGCAACGTCAGTGGGCGGTTGAGCGCTACCAGCATCTATTTAGCACCGCACAAGACTCCCAGATTTATGAGTCCAATACGCTGCACAAAGACGGCACCCCTCAAATCGTACAGACTCGAACTGCCTATCTAACGCGAGATGGGCAGCGGACGGCGATGCTGTCGGTGATCCGCGATATTACAGCGCAAAAGAAACAAGCGCTCCATCAGTTATTCCTGATTGAGGCGGGTAAAACTTTAGCAAGCTCATTGGATTACGAAGCGACACTGACCAATGTTGCCAAACTGGCTGCCCCGCAAATTGCAGATTGGTGTGCCGTCGATTTGGTGGATGAGCAAGGCAGCATTCAGCGAGTGGTTGTGACGCATGTCGATCCTGAGAAAGTAGCATGGGCCTATGAACTCCACCGCCAGTATCCACCGTCTCTGGAGGGGGAAACGGGCTTCGCCAAGGTGATCAAAACGGGTCAATCGGATTATTATGCCAGGATCACGGATGAAATCCTCGTCACTGCCGCTGCTCAGGACACATTGTTGCTCAAAATCATGCGCGAGCTGGATTTCCGCTCCTCAGTGGTGGTGGCTTTATCAGCACGAGGCCGTACCTTTGGCGCAATTACACTGGTTACAACGGGTGATAGTGGCCGAGCGTTAACGCCAGAAGATGTGACTCTGGCTGAAGAATTGGCACGGATCGCGGCGTTGGCGGTGGATAATGCTCGTTTACAAACGACCTTAAAACAATACGCACGCGACCTGAAGCATTCCAATGAAGAATTGGAGCGCTTTGCCTACATTGCCTCACATGATCTCCAAGAACCCTTACGAACCATCACAAGCTATTTGCAATTGTTGACGCAGCGCTATACGGCGGTATTCGATCAGGATGCGCGCGATTTCATCGGCTTTGCAGTGGATGGCGCAACCCGAATGAGGGTGCTGATCAATGATTTACTGGCCTACTCACACATAAAAACCGATGTTCGCGATTTTGTTCCCTTCAGTAGTGAAGCCGCATTGAAAACAGCTTTGACGAATATGAAAGTAAAGATCGAAGAAAGTCAGGCAAAAATCATCTATGAGAATCTGCCGACCATTACGGGCAACGAAAACCAATTTGTGCAGCTCTTCCAGAACTTGATTAGCAATGCGATGAAGTTCCAAGGTGAGAACCCACCCGAAATTCGAGTGAGTGCCCGTCGCAATCCGAATGAATGGCTTTTTGCGATCAGCGATAATGGGATTGGTATTGCTCAGGAGAATCTTGAGCAAATCTTTATCATGTTCCAGCGGTTGCATACGAGAGAAAAGTATCCGGGAACAGGCATTGGCTTGGCGATTTGCAAAAAAGTGGTTGAACATCATCGGGGAAAACTATGGGCTGAAAGCAAAGTCGGTGAAGGAACCACGTTCTATTTCACTATTCCAGCGGATGTGAGTTAAGGCAAGTTGGGGTTTTCCGCATATTCCCTCGAAAAGGTATATTCCGCTTTTTTCAAATAGAAGGCTCAGCGATTCTCAAAAAGTATACTTCTTGAAATGCAACGAAATGATGTCTCAATTCCTGTCTCAAATTGCTTTTTAGCAGTTTTTCTCAAATCGCTTAAAACTTTATGAAGCACTTGCAATTGATATTTTGAGCCACTCAAAGAGAGTCTGATACGTATCTTATTTGCCAGTCTCGAACTGAATTGAGCTCTGTTTATCATTGGAATTATCCTGACTATACCCTATCGGGGAATATGCAATTAACCCCAGTATGCTCCAACCGGCACCCATGAGTCACATTGAGCATGCGCTTGAAGAACAAGTTGTTGGTAAATCTTGAAGCAAATAACGAGAAGTTTGGGAGGATAGCCAATGAATGAATAGGCGCTATAAAGCGGAGTTTACACAACTTATTTCACGCTCAAAAACTGGAAGTATCACCATTATGTTCCCGACATCTCGATAAACCGTTGCGCCTGGTTGAAATTATCACAGAACTGCAATTTTGGTCGGCAGAGGTTAAATAATAGTAGT
>JACDGI010000184.1:3749-11780 GCA_013821665.1 Anaerolineae bacterium | reverse complement strand
TGTGAGCGCGCCCCATACATGTTCGGGATCACGCCCGTCACGCTTTGCCAGCCGTGCAGCGACCCATGCCGCCACCAACATTGCCAATACAATAATCAACCCGTAATAACGGATTTGGATTGAGCCTATGCGAATTCCCTCTTCAGGAGTCATGTTCAGATACCCTCTCTAAGTATTTCTATAAACGTACCAGATACGTTGGAGCGCTGTAAAATTCGCTCCAATCGCCAGCACCCATAAACCCAATATTGTTAACGGCGGAACCAGCAGCACGGCGATGATAATAATCACCCGCACGAACCGGTCTAACAAGCCCACTTTGACTGAAAGGCCAGCCTCACCCGCCCGCGCCCGCACGTAACTGACCACGAAACCGCCAGTTAGCGCCGCGAGACATAGCAGCATGGTGTCGAATTGACCTTGCAACGCAAAATGATAACTCAATCCCCCAAAAATGAAAGCGTCTGCGTAACGGTCTAATGTCGAGTCGAGGATGCCGCCAAAATTACTTTTGCGTCCCATCGCCCGCGCCACCGCCCCATCCAACGCATCCAAAGGCAAGCCGGCCACCAGAATGATGCCGCCCAATTGGAACTTCCCCTGTGCGATGATGACCGACGCAATCGCCACGATCACCAGTCCCAACAGCGTAATCATGTCTGGATGGACACCCAAACGGTGCAACGTGCGACCGAGTTCGCCCATGCGATCACGAATTTGGGTACGTACCCACTCGGTAAAAATAAATTCTTGCGTTTGCATTCTGCCTCCGGCACTGGATTATAAATCGGCAGCGGTTGGAAAGGAATTGCAGAGTCACTGGTATTCGATAGCGATCATGAGAACTTCATGGGAATGTAAATTTTGTTTTCACATCGGCTAGGTATGAATGGCTACCTGATACCCATCTCTTGATGGCAATGAACACCACGATTGTAGGGACGCGATACATCGCGTCCGGCCTTTGTAATACAACCACTTCTACCTTCACCAATCGCCAATCCCAAACCCTACTTGACAAAACCCATTAAACTAAGTATATTAGTTTTTATACGAATTAAATTAGTAAAAGAGCCATCAACTAAATGATCACCACCCTTAATCAACAAAACACCCAACCTGCCACGAAGGTACAAAGTTTGTCTCTGCCCAACGTTCTGCTGCGTTTGGAAGGGCTAACTGTTTTGGTCGCCGCCATCGCCGCTTATGCCCATCAAGGCGGCAGCATCGGGTTATTTTTATTATTGTTGCTTGCGCCTGATCTCAGTGCCATCGGTTATCTCATCAACGTGCGTGTAGGCAGTACCACCTATAACGCCGTTCATACTTATATCGTACCGGCGCTCTTGACAGGGGCAGCTTTCGCTTTGAACATGCCCACCTTATTACTGATCGCTTTGATCTGGTTCGCCCATATCGGCATGGATCGCGTCATGGGTTTCGGCCTCAAATACCCCACTGAATTCAAAGACACCCACATGCAGCGTGTCTAGTCATATCAATTGGCTATCATCACTCTCGTAGGGAACGGTCTGAGACCGTTCCGCTTTTCCTCTCTCGGAGGCATAACCTCAAATTGAAACGAAAAGAGCCCGCATTGCACAGGCTTTTCCACATTCGTTAGGCTGAGGCTGATTACTTAGCTCAAGTCGCTCGCATGGTAGGCTGAGAAGTGTATCTATTTCAATCGGTACTAGGATTGTCCTTAATGCCCAACACTGATTGAATTTTACGTATAAATGAAATGGCATCATCAACGTAAAAATCCACTAAGTCAAACTTTGCAAGTAAATCATCATCCAGCAGTTCATTTGTATCTAATCCGTTAACCGCATCCCTTATACAAATCACCATAATTGGCTTGTTAATAGATTTTTGTAATGAATCTAAAGTCCCCTTCAACTGTAACATTTGTCCCTCTGCTAGCATGAGAAAATGATTCTTATCTGCCGGATAACCCAAGTTCATTGGATCAATTATTGGCACAAAGACTGCCGATAAATCCGTCGGAAAATTCATTAGAAAAGCTTTAGGATATCTAAAATAATTTACATCTAATTCCCATATAGCGTAATTTGACAAATAGGAATTAGCTGGAAATACGCGATACGTTGTTCCGCTATCTGTATTTCCAACTGTAGATACATTCACCTCACTAGGTAACAATCTTGAGTTAGCAAGCGATTTTTCTATCAAGGTTCTATACTTTTTTTCATATAGCAACGGATCAACTTGCTGTAATAAGAGTATTATGCTATTCATATTTATTGATTCCAAATCATATGTTAAATACCGCAGTGTTGTAGGTGACCATTTCCCAATAATATTATGACTTAGGTTTAAACACACAAACCATCATAAACCTGTACCAAACTATTCCTCAACCTCTTTAACACATCTGCTCCCTCAAAACGGTTAGCGCCAACACCTCGAAAGAGTTACAAAATGTTCTTCCAAAATGTAACCCTTTTGATCCCCAAATCAAATACACTATCTATGGGTTGTACAGATTTGCCGGCGGCAAACCCCTCCACCCTCACGCACCTTAACATTCGCCCAACCATCACCGTATAAACTCGGTACTCATGACTCGGAACTTACTGATTGGCAATCTTGGCGGCGGCAAGCCCCCATCAAAATTGCCGCAGCTTTAGCCGAGCCATCCGCTGAAATGTCGCCAACATCGCCAAATATCGCTGCTGTCACGACGACTATGACGACATTTCCGCCAATTGCGTTCTTGGGTTGAGCCAAAAGCCAAACTTCACTTCTGAATCTGACGAATTTGAAGAATTTTGCGAACATTCGGCATCTCGTTCCCTCAAATCCGCCGTTGAATACGTTCGTTAGCGATTCAATCTGTGCAAATTGTGCATAATTTGAATCATCACCCAATCCCGCGCTACACTGATGCCGTTTTCATCGAAGGAGCGTTGGATTGAATAGTTATGTGACCTTGGTGAGTAATCCTGATTTCTTGACGGGCGCGGTAGCTCTCGCCCGTTCATTGACGATGGTTGGCGCAAAACTCCCGCTGACCGTCTTAGCACTGGATGGCATCGACGGGATTGAACGGCTGGAAACCTTGGGCTGCCGCATCCACATTGTCGAACCGCTGCCCGTTTCGGATGCCTTTCGCGAACGCCACTCGCGTACTTCGCAGCACAAACTCGCGCCCTTCACCAAAGGCAATAAACCCGACTTCCACAATCCGCTGAACAACTTTCTCAAATTGCGTCTGTGGCAGCTAGAAGAACACGACAAAATCGTTTTTCTGGATGCCGATACGCTCGTCATCAAAAACATCGACCGGCTATTTGGTTATCCTGAATTTGTAGCCGCACCCAATCTCTATGAATCACTGGCGGATTTCCATCGCCTGAACAGCGGGGTATTTGTGGCTAAGCCCAACCGCAAAACCTTTGACGATATGCTCACTCGCCTCGACCAACCGGATGTTTTCTGGCCTCGTACCGACCAAACTTTCCTGCAAACTTATTTCCCCGATTGGCACGGCCTACCTTACATCTATAACACCCTGCAATATATCTGGTTCAACCTGCCGCAGCTCTGGAATTGGGAACAAATCCACCTCATTCACTATCAATATGAAAAGCCTTGGGAAGCCAACCATCCCAAGCGTGAACAGCTTGCCCCCTTGATTGATCTGTGGCAGCAGGTCTACGATCACGGCACATTACCCGACGATTTACCCGCGCCGCTGGTCAAAGCCGATGTCTAACCCGCGCCGCTGCCTGATCCTCGATTTTGACGGTGTATTGGTCGATACCGAACCGCTGCATTTTGAAAGTTGGCAGCGTTCATTTGAGCAGCTCATGGGCATCCGCATCGAGGATAATTATCACCTGTTGGTCGGCCTGTCATTGGAGCAAATTTATCAACTTTGGGCAGCATCAAAAGCTGATTTGCTGACGGTCGAACTCCGGCAAGAATTGCTCAAGCTCAAAACCGAAACCTTCCTCGCGCTGGCTTCTGAACAACTCCAACCGATGGCAGGCAGCATTGACTTATTAAGTCGCGCACAAACTGCCGGATGGTATACCGCCGTTGTCTCACGCTCCCTACGGATGCGCTTGCACCGGACGCTCGACATCATCCGCATGCCAGCCTTATTCGATCTGATCCTCGGTTCTGAGGACGCAGTTGATCCAGCTACAGATCGCAAAGATCACGCCCGCGCCGCCCACATTTTTAATATTGACCCGCTGGCCTGTGTAGTCATCGAGGACAGCGTTTCAGGCATCAAGGATGCGTTAGCCTGTGGCATCGGTACCGTTATTGGCCTGACTTCATCATTCGATGCAGCCGTTCTAGCTCAGGCTGGCGCACATCAAATCGTGTCGCATTTAAGCGAGGTCGCCCTAGATGACACTTTTTAGAACGCCGTTAAGTCGCTCTCTTAAAATAGATTGGTTCCCCCTCTGCCATGCAATGGAGAGGGGGCTAGGGGGTGAGGATTTCCAACAGGCTGCGGGGGTTAGCCCAGCATCATGACCACCATCGCCATCACCGGCGCGACCGGATACGTCGGGCGTTTTGTCGTAGCCGAACTCCACCAACGCGGCTTACAGATACGCGCCTTATCACGTTCAACCTCTGATCGCACT
The DNA here is from genome assembly GCA_013821665.1 of Anaerolineae bacterium. Taxonomy (GTDB): domain Bacteria; phylum Chloroflexota; class Anaerolineae; order Aggregatilineales; family Phototrophicaceae; genus CFX2. Next base: position 7,152 of record JACDGI010000184.1, on the reverse strand, counting down.
GGATTTACCCAACCAATTGAATGGATTACAGGCGACTTACGCAGCACCGATGTTATCCATCAACTGGTGCAAGGCGTTGAGGCAGTGGTGCATCTGGCTTACGAACATGTGCCCGGCCAATATCGCAATGGCGAAGGCGATGATCTACCAGCATGGTTGGATACTAACCTCAACGGATCGCTGCGGCTGTTACAGGCAGCGTCACAAGCCGGTGTCCAACGTTTCATCTTCTTATCGAGTCGCGCGGTGTTTTCGCGCACCGAACCGGATCATGTGCTGGACGAATTGCACCCGATTTCACCGGATACCCATTACGGGGCTTACAAAGCGGCAGTCGAGGCGTTCGCCCGGAGTTTCGCCCACACAGGCAAGATGTCCACCTGTTCAGTTCGGGCAACCGGAATCTACGGGCTAACTTATCCCGTGCAGCGCTCAAAATGGTGGAATATTGTCCAAGCAGTACTGCATGACCAGCCGATTACCTCAAATCGTGGTGGCACAGAGGTTCATGGTGCTGATGTCGCCAAAACCATAGCCACTTTGCTCATGCGCTCCTCCTTGGATATTCCTACACTACATCTCAGCGATTTGTACGTCACTACACGGGAAATCGTGCGGTTGGCACGCGAATTTGCCCGGCGACCCGGTGATTTACCTGCCGTTTCGCCAGAACCAACTAATAATATGGTGTCGCGTTATTTGACAGATTTGGGTATTATGCTTGGCGGTATGCCTTTGCTCGAAAAAACCATCTCGGAGTTGGTGGCAGCATCCAAGGCAAACACTTAACCAGATTTTAACCGACTTTCCAACGCAACTTTTAGCGTCGTAGGACGTTATAGTTCTTGAGCAAAACTACAAAGGAGCAACCTTGTGCGAATATTAATTTTGGGTGGTGACGGATACCTTGGTTGGCCGCAGGCGCTTTATCTTTCCCAAAAAGGGTACGAAGTTGCTGTTTTTGATAATCTTGCGCGCCGGCATTTTGATCTGAAACAAGGTTTCGACAGTCTGCAACCGATCCAAACGCTGCATCAGCGCGTTGACGCTTGGCAGCAGATCACCGGCAAAACCATCACTCAATACATTGGTGACACTACCGATTACGATGCACTATCGCGTGCCTTTAAGGAATTCCAACCGGAGGCGGTCGTCCACTTCGGCGAACAACGCGCCGCACCTTATTCCATGATTGATCGTGAGCACGCCGTTCATACTCAGTTCACCAACGTCATCGGTACTTTGAACGTGCTTTATGCCATCAAGGATTTTGCCCCTTCCGCCCACCTCGTTAAGTTGGGGACGATGGGCGAATATGGCACACCGAACATTGATATTGAAGAAGGCTTCATCGAGATCGAACACAAAGGACGCAAGGACGTTCTGCCTTTCCCCAAGCAGCCCGGTTCGTTCTATCACCTGAGTAAAGTCCACGACTCGCACAACATTCAGTTCTGTTGTCGCATCTGGGGATTACGCTCGACCGACTTGAATCAGGGTGTCGTCTACGGCGCTGACACAGATGAAACCCTCCTCGCTCCTGAACTCGCCACCCGCTTCGACTACGATCAAATTTACGGCACTGCACTCAACCGCTTCTGCATTCAATCGGCAGTCGGTTATCCGCTCACAGTCTATGGAAGCGGTGGACAAACACGCGGCTACATCCACATCCGTGATACCGTGCGCTGCATCGAACTGGCAATCCAGTCCGAACCCAAAGCCGGTGAGTTTCGCGTCTTCAACCAGATCACCGAATCGTTCTCAGTTGCTGACCTCGCTAATCGTGTCCAACGCGTGGGCAACACAATGGGTTTGAACGTCCAGCTTCAACAAATTTCCAATCCGCGTGTCGAGTTGGAAGAACACTATTACAATGCCGTCCACACCAAGCTTTTGGACTTAGGATTGCAGCCGCATCTTTTGAACGATGCCGAAGTTGAACATCTCATCAGCATCGCCATCGCCCATCGTGATCGCATCAACCCGCGTTTGATTGCGCCGACTGTCAATTGGCGTGCCACCGATAACAAAGTGGCCGAAACACCCGAACCCGTTTTGAATGGGCCATCGTCTAATGGTGCTTCCCACTCGTAAATTTCTTTCTAAGGGAGGGTCTATGATCCTCCCTTTCCGACTGCTCACTTTATTCTCAATCACATCCCCGAAATCAGATCAACCACGAAATGCTGCCAACAAATCCAAATCGCTGATGTCAGAGTGAAAATTGCCTGTAATAGGTGATCGATAGGCATACAATCCCACGAGCTTATCACTAAGTATAAACTGCATCTGGAACAAAGTTCAGCGAAAAAACGTCATAGCACAGGATCAACACGATAACGGAGGGATCAGCATGTTAAGCATTTCAGAAGCAACAACCAATGAACAGCTCGACGCTGTGCGAACGCTTATCCGCACCTTTGTGGCGTGGCATCGCCAGCGTCACAACGAAGACCTTGCGCTGATCGATCAATACTTTGATGCCAAGGATTTCGAGGCCGAGCTAGCGGGTTTGCCCGGAAAATATGCACCCGCAAAGCGCGGATGGCTCTTGTTGGCGACTTACGATGGACAAGCGGCAGGCTGCGTGGCACTGCGGGAGATTGACACACAACGCTGCGAAATGAAACGCATGTTTGTCTATCCGGAATTTCAGGGTAAAAAGGTCGGGCGTGGACTGGCGGAGACGCTGATTGGTGAAGCGAAGTCGCTTGGCTATTCAACCATGCTGCTCGATACCAGCTACCGGCAGGTCGAAGCACTAAGCCTTTATGCGAGTATGGGCTTCAAGAAAATTGACCCATATTATGAACTGCCCCCCGAACTTACGAACTGGTTGGTTTTCATGCAGCTCAGTTTATAGTCACCATCTAGCTTTCACGCGTCTACGCCATTCGGTTATGAGCCTATTTATACGAGATCTTAAGCCTGAACCCGCTTTCCTGAATCGCAGAGTTCGCTTATGATTATATAAGGACTGCAATAGCCCTTTGGAGTAAGAATGAATATGTCCGAAGCAACCAATTTTGATGCCGCGCTGGAAGTTTTTGAAGAACATGTGCGCGACAATATTAAAATGCTATCATCAAAAGATACCAAAACCCGCATGAAAGCTGCTGCATGGTTAGGTGAAGCCGGTGATCCCACAGCCATCACCATGCTCAAACAGGTCTATAAAGACGATCCTGATCCTAAAGTGCGTGATACTGCCCAATATTCATTAGGGATGTTCCGCAAGTTGGAAGAATCGCTTAAAACCGACGAAGACCGAGTACAAAAGCTGCTTGAAGATGTGGCGGTGCGTGGAAAGATCGGACGGCGTTTGCCCGTACCGGTACGCTCATTGGTCAAGCTCGAAATCGGCATGTTGATTTCGGCTGTTCTGGTCGTCGTGTTGGCC
>JACDGI010000184.1:0-3739 GCA_013821665.1 Anaerolineae bacterium | reverse complement strand
AGTCATCCCGCCGCTTTTCCATCAGGGCGTAACGCAGGTCATTGATCAAAATGCCCATCCCGCACCGACGGTTCCAGCGATTGCCAGCAAAGATCGCCCCACTCTGCTGACCGAACTACAATCGACGCTCACCCGTGTCGCCAACAACACCAGCAAACTGCAAACACAGTATCAAGGTATGTTGGGCGGTGGCACATTGGATTGCAAGCAGTTCTTTGATACGTTGACACCGGTAGCGCTGTCACCTGATAACGCCAGCGCGTTCGCCGATCTGGCAACCATCGCCAACGACATCAACAACTTAGAAGCCACGATGCGCTCGGCCAAAGGCACTTATGACCGCGTCTGCGACAATGGTGAAAAGCTTGATGCCTCCGCCTTTGGCGCACCGATGGGTGAAGTAGTCAAACTGACCCAATCCATCGCCACCACCCAAGCCACTTTGACGACAGCCGCCGTCAAACCCGCGTAAGGATTGTGTCGGGCTTCAACTGAGATGATTTGAGAGGCGTATCAACGCCTCTTTTGTTTTGGCTGCCGTTATCCACAAAAATCTAGGTACTCGGTACGGGATTGAGGAACGGCTTGATCTGCGATTCGATGCGTTGGCGCGGTTGGTAGCCGACCATGAAACGCACTGGTTCGCCTTTCTGGAATAGGATCAAAGTCGGCAGTCCCATAATGCCATAGCGTTCTTGAATCTCTGGATAGGTATCGACATCAAACGAACCTACGCGCATTTGAGTCGCATATTCGCCTGCAATTTGTTCGATAATTGGTTCGAGCATCCGGCACGGTGGGCACCAATCCGCACCGAAATCGACAAGGACAGGCAGTTCGGAATCGAGTACCTGTGACTGGAAGTTACTGCTGGTGAATTCAAGCGTGTTATGCATGGTCAAATAGCCTCATTTCATACTTTGACGAAAGTTTTACCAGATTGGGTGTATCTGATATTGAAGACTCTACAAGTTCCAGCGCACTGGAAGTCAAGAGGTAGCAATGGCGAACATCAAAGGCTTAAGTATTGGCGAAGTGGCGCGTCAGGCGGGACTGCTACCGACGACCCTGCGCTATTACGAGAGTATTGGCCTACTGCCTGACCCTGCCCGCGAAAGTGGCGCGCGCCGCTATAACGCGGATGTATTCCAACGCTTAGAGATGATCCGCACAGCACAGCAAGCTGGATTTACACTGGCTGAGGTACGCGTGCTGTTCGATGAGATTTTGTGGAGCGACTCACCCGCCGCTAAATGGAACACTCTCATTCAGCGCAAGCTGCAAGAGATGGATCGTATGCTGGCGAATATCCAGAGCATGAAGCAACTGCTGGAAGATATTCTTGGCTGCGACAACGACCATCTAGCAGAGTGCATGTTCCAAACCGGACAAAAGCACCGTCAAAGTAACCTCTAAATATTTGGCAGTCAAATCAGCAAAAACAGGTGTCACTCCGGTTATGGTTGATATCTGTTTTTTATTGGGTTGTCGTCCTAACCAAATTGACAATAATCTACGGCTCCTGCTATAATTTACAAAATAACAAAATTTGTCAATTTGACAGGATTAACCCATTGGCGAATTCAAAATTGGATAATGAAGCCCGTGAACAGCGCATCCTTGATGCCGCTTCCAACCTCATCGTGCGACAGGGTTACGACAAGAGCACCATGAGCGACGTGGCTGAAGAAGCTGGTATCAGCCGGGGCATTGTTTATCTGCACTTCGATACCAAAGAAAAGCTGTTTGAAGCACTCCTCATCCGCGAAATTACGCATTATGGCGAAACGTGGAATGCGTACTTCGAATCCGACCCTCGCAGCGGCACCATCGGTGGCATCTTCCGGGGCGTGCTAAATGCCATTAACAGCCGCCCGTTAATGACCGCTATCGTGCGGCGCGACAAACGTATCCTTGGAAGCTACCTGCATAAACCCGGCGGCATGTTGGCCTCACTCGAATCGAGTTCTGTCATTCCCGATTTGATCAAAGCGTTGCAGACGGCAGGAACGGTTCGCAAAGATATTGATGCCTCAGTCGCCGCCCATATCTTCGACATACTGTCTCACGGGCAGTTGACGCTCGGTGACATCAAATCACCTGACACCTTCCCGCCGTTTGAGGTGGTGATGGAAACGCTGGCCGACATGATGGATCACTGGCTAACACCCGAAGGTGGCGGCAACAGTGAAGCGGGCAAAGCCGTTCTGCGTCAAATCGGCGCGGCGGCAGAAGCGCAATTTGAACAAATGAAACAAGCAAAGGAATTAAACGAAGGACAAGAATCATGACTCAACAAACAAGTACGACCGTGCAGGAAATCCCTCCTCCCAAGAACCTCACCTTACAGACACTGAGGACGTTTGTGATCGGTGCCACCGCGCTGGGTTTGCTGATCTTTATCCCCGCATGGACGATCAATTACTGGCAAGCGTGGGTGTTTATCGTGGTCTTTATGATCTCGGTGAACATCGTCGGCCTGTATCTTGCACTCAAAGATCCGGCACTGCTAGAACGCCGCAAAAAGGTTGGGCCAACAACCGAAACATCACCTGCGCAAAAAATCATCATGTCAATTGCTATCTTCTCCATCCTCGGCTTACTGGTATTCTCAGCGCTTGATCATCGTTTTGGTTGGTCGCCTGTATCACCGGTTGTTTCGGTGGTTGGCGATGTTCTGGTGGCGCTGGGACTATTTCTCAACCTGCTGGTATTTAGAGAGAACAGCTTTGGCGGCTCAACGGTTGAGAAGTTTGAGGGCCAAAAGGTCATCTCGACTGGCCCATACGCGTTCGTCCGCCATCCGATGTATGCAGGTGTGATGGTCATGGTTATGGGCGTACCATTGGCGCTCGGTTCGTGGTGGGGATTGGCAGTTCTGTTGATTACGCTTCCGGTGCTGGCATGGCGCATCCTTGATGAAGAAAAGATGTTGAAGCAAGAATTGGCGGGCTATACCGAATATATGCAGAAGGTGAAGTTTCGCATCATGCCGTATGTGTGGTAAATCGGGAACCATTTCCTGAATGAAAGTGTGTTTGTATGAAGCAAGAACAATCGAGTCGAAGCGCGGCAGGTGTCAGCTTACTGCGGGCGATTGAGTCTCAAAAACCAGAAACCGAGCGCATTTGCTACGATCCCTACGCCCTTCCGCTCGTCAAAGTTCTAATGAGTTCGGTTGCCTTGACTCTCAGCACATGGGTGATCAATTCTGGCATCTACGCACGCATGTCGCAGGGTGCGGTGGAGTTTGTGGTCGCCCGTGAACGCTACATTGATGACACCCTCAAAATGTGTCTGAATGAGGGACTCGATCAGGTTGTAATCTTGGGTGCTGGCTTTGATACCCGCGCTTATCGTATCGCTGGCATCGAGAAAACCCATGTGTTTGAAGTTGATCATCCGGCTACACAGGCCGTTAAGCTGGAGAAATTGCAGCACATCATTCACCCACTGCCCACGCGTGTGACGTTCGTGCCTGTGGATTTTGATACGCAGTCTCTAGAGGAACGTTTACTCGATAGTGGTTACAACCAGCAGGGCAAAACGCTGTTCATCTGGCAGGGTGTGACCTATTTCCTCACCCAAGAGGGCGTTGATAATACACTGGCCTTTATCGCCAACCGTTCGGGCACAGGTAGTTCAGTGATCTTCGACTACTTCTACAACGAAGCCTTGAACGACACTCGCCACGGCTACGGCAAAGCTATGCGTAGGGCAGCGAAGTTATCCGGAGGAT
>JACDGI010000183.1:2472-11806 GCA_013821665.1 Anaerolineae bacterium | reverse complement strand
GTTGCGGGTAAATTAAGCTTATGCAGCAGTTCTTTACCGGCATCCGAAGCCAGAAATCCCGCTGTAAATAGCAAACTATCACCCGGTAAAAAGAAGCCAATCAGTAATCCCGACTCGGCAAAGATGATGCCGAAAATCAGTAGATAACCGATAATTGGCCCTTTTGAGATGATAAATTCAATCATGTGTTATTTCCTATCTTATATGGATGAGATGTCTGCGCGGCAATCCACAAACCAGCATTCAACCAAATTGACCTTGCGAATGGCTATCAATGCGCTAGACATACTATAAAGGGTTTTATATTCGGGCAAGACTTAAGTTTTGGGGTTAGAGCCACAGTTCAAGTTCAATTTCGTCGTGGATGGGAATATTTTCCATGCCAATTTGCGGGATGTTCGGTTTGATTTCCCGTGCCGCATCAAGCGCTCCCTGATAAACAGCCACCAACCGGAAACCTCGCCGCTGATAAAACCCCAACGCGGATAAATTGTCATTGCTGGTAATCAACCATACCCGTTTGCAAGCGAATTGCGTCACATCTTGCACCACCGCTTGCACGAGTGCTGTACCAACACCAATTTTGACCATCAAACTGTCGAGTGAGATGATTTCACACATGCCATCATGGATGTGGTATGTGACCAAACCCACCACTTGCTCGTCCCAGATAGCGATGAAAGCGGGTAAGCTGTCGGCCTCATGAACCTGTCCGCGACTAACAATTTGCACCGATCCCCAATGCGCCTCTAAAAAACTGGCGACCAAAAGGCGCTCGTGTGCTTCAATACGGCGGACTTCGAAGTGAAGCTTAATTGACAAAACTAACCTATAAGAATGACCTTAAACCACAAACCGCCCATTATACCTATAGATTCGGTATGGGGGGTGATAACAAATTGTTATGAGAAGGTTGCCTATGGCCCCGTCACTCTTTTTCAAATGGAACCCCATCCGCCTTGGGCGACGTTGCCTTACCGATCAACCCTGCCAGCACAATAATCGTCACCAAATACGGCACCATCTGCAAAAATTGTGCGGGAATAGGCACGCCCAAAAATTGGAAGCGCTGGCCGAGTGCTTCCGAAAAGCCGAATAAGAGTCCACCTGCCGCCGCCCCGAATGGTGTCCAGTTACCGAAAATCATCGCTGCCAGAGCGATAAACCCCTTACCGGATGTCATCTGGTCATCGAATGAACCCGTTGTCTCCAGCGTAAACCACGCGCCCGCCAAACCAGCGATCATACCGCTGATAATCACGTTCGTCCAACGGTTACGGATTACGTCGATGCCGAGTGTATCCGCCGCGTGTGGATTTTCACCCACCGCCCGCGTTCGCAGCCCCCAGCGTGTGTAATACAACACGATATGGCTGACGACCACCAGCACGATCATGCTGTAGAAAATTGGCTTGCCATCGAACAGCGCTGTTCCGACCACAGGAATATTGATCAGCCCCGGTATGGCTACGGGTGACAACGTACTGTGTGCGGCTTGCGAACTGACCAACACTTCACGCCGCAGATAGCTGGTTAAACCAATCGCAAGGATATTGATAACCGTACCGCTCACGACTTGGTTCGTTTTGAAGGTGATGGATAACCATGCGTGGAGTGCCGCCATAACGCCGCCCGCGATTACGGCTGCCACGATACCCACAAATTGTGCAGTACCAAGACTTACGCCAGCCGTCACCATCAGCGTGTAAATCACAAAACCGAGGCACGCACCGGTCAACATCATGCCTTCGATGGCGATATTGGTGACACCCGAACTCTCCGCCCATAAACCCGCCAGCGCACCCATAATAATCGGCGTGGATAGGCGGAAGCTTTCGGTGAACATCACGGTAATGTTGGTTTTGCTGCCCGCCGCGATGATAATCAGCATCAACGGAATCAGGAGCAGCCCATTGATCACCAGCCACCAAAATTTAAAGCGCTTAAACGCCGGAACTGGCAGCAGTGCGAATATCCCACCTGCCACGTAAAGCAGCGCCACTACGATTGAAAAACCTAACGTGGGCACGGTAATACCTTGAATTCCGGTTGCATCCACTGTCAGTAATGTCGTCACATTCGGCCCGATATTGCGCGGTGCCGAAATCAGTACCCATGCGCCCAGCAGGATAAAACATACGGCGAAAAAGCCGAGGCGCGTAATTTTGATGCGTTCACGCCAGCTTGTAACGGGTACGGGTGGCGCGTAAGTGGGTGATGTTGTCGTCATGGCTTAGCCTCCCCAGCCTTTGGCAGCGAACATGGTGCGTTCTTTTTCTTCCGCACTGGCTTCCGGGACGCGCCACAGGAAGCGGATAATCGCATCGGCTGCAATGAACATAATAATCAATGCTTGGATAATCTTGACCAGATCAATCGAAATTTCTGCGCGGGCTTGCATCAAACCGCCGCCGGAAATCAACGCGCCCCACAATAAACCGGCAGCGATCATATTGCGCGGATTGTTGCGTGCCAACAGCGCCACCGCAATCGCATCGAAACCCACGCCGCCAAAATATCCCGGTGTCATATTGAAGTGAACACCGGCGATCTCGATGCCACCGGCTAAACCGGCCAGCGCGCCACTCATCGCCATCGCCAGCACCGTATTCCAGCGCACATTCATACCGGCGTAGCGTGCCGCATCGGGATTAGCACCCACCGTTCGCAGTTCGAAACCGGGTGTGGTGCGGTCAAGGAACCACTCTGTAAACCATACCGCGCCAATCATCAGCACCAGCCCAATGTGAAGCTGTCCATTGACGCTGATCCATGCCAGCAGCAGCCCCAGCACAAATACCAGCACACCATAGATGATTGGCCGGATTGCCAGCGTTGGCTTCTCACGGATGGCCTCACGTTTTTGCCACAGACCGAATGCCAATACCAGAATGCCAGCCAGCACAAACCAAAATGGCGGAATATTGTTGAAGGTTGGCAGTTTTGCCGAGTCGGGCAGGTAAGGGGTACGCGGTACACTGGCGGTTGTATCCAGCAGAATAACCGGATTTTGGGATTTGATCAGCCAGTCCACAAGATTGATGGCGATGAAGTTCAACATAATGGTGTTGATGACCTCATGTGCCCCTGTGTAGGCTTTGAGTAAACCGGGTATCATGCCCCACAGCATCCCCCCGATGATCCCCACGATGATGCACAACGTCACATGCAGAACCGCTGGCAGCGATGCAAAAACTGGTGAGAAACCCACCCACACGGTTAAGATGCCACCCGCGTAAAGTTGGCCTTCCGCGCCGATGTTGAACAGACCTGCTTTGAAGCCCAATGCCACCGCTAATCCCGCGATCACAAATGGGATCGAACGCACAATCATGCTTTCCAGGGTCGCCGGATAAAAGATGAAGGCTTTGTCACCCAGCTTCATATAAACGGCAGAAATCTTATTGTCATCTGTCGGATCATCCGGTGTTTTGTTCTCAGCCAGAATAGTTCCCGTGAATCCCGGTTTGGTATCAACCAGCAGTTGGTTGTTGGGGCGCAAAATCACATAATTGTTCTGGATAACGCCATCGAGTTCATTTGTGAGCGCATTATTGACATCTTGATCTACAAACAATTTGCGGTCATACAAGGACTTGACCATGCGCAGTTGGTCGCCGAGTGCGGTCAAGTTGGTGATGCCTAACTTTTGCAGATTTGCGGCAGTTGTCGCCCATGTGTGGACTTTTGAAATGTCTTCTTGTGCCGAGATCGCCACAATATCCTGCGACTCAGGCGAACTGCTCGTCAATTCGAGGGACGACAGCTCGTCCAACTGTGCTAACCAACGCTGCATCTTTACGAAGCCGTTGGTCTGGATGATCTTCAGGTCGGCCAGCAAATCCGCGTCGCTTAGCGGCCTCGCTGCACGAACTTTGGTGTTGAATTCGCTGCGTGTATCTGTCGATAAGCTATCCATTGCTGCCATTTTTGCGACCAGTGCATTAGCATCCGCCCGTTCCAATTTGCCTAAACCGTCGAGCAAAGGCCGCATTGCCAGCAGTTTGTCCTCGCCAAACGCCGCGATGTCAGGGATGTTGGTGCCTAAATCTTTGATCTGGTCATCGGTCAGGTCGGGATGGTGTGCCAACACTTGACCGTAACGCACTGCATTATCAAATCCGACAGTCGTAATTTCATCCAACACCCGTGCCGCAATCGTCAGTTGGCGTGGCGCAAGTTTGTTAGCGCTGGCATATTGTTTCGCCAGAGTGACATCTTCGGCGTGCAGCGTATTGCTGATGGTTACGCCGAGCGAACCTTCCAATAGGCCGTTGTAAGCCGTGCCTGTGGTATTCAAGACCTGACCGACATCGACATGCCCTTGCACCAGCAGTTCCGTAATCAGGATGAATAACATACTGACAATCAGCGCCGTAATGACCGCGAACAAGGGTACGAGGGCAGGGGAAATCCGCGCCCACCGTTTGGCGAGCGGACTGAGTGCCGCTGGACCGCGTGGAGTGCCTTCAGCCATGTGTAGCTACCTTTTCTGTTTTTTCGCGCTTCACGCCTGCCATCAACAAACCGACCGACTCGCGTGTTGCATCTTCAATATTCAACGTATCAATAACCTTGCCTGCGTACATCACGGCAATCCGGTCGGATAGCGAAAATATTTCATCAAGTTCTGTAGAAATCAGCAGTACCGCCATACCCGCGTCACGCATCGCGATAATCTGTTTGTGGATGAATTCAATTGATCCGACATCCAACCCGCGCGTGGGTTGTGCCGCCAGCAGCAGATGGTTATGCCGCGAAAACTCCCGTGCGATGATCACTTTTTGCTGGTTGCCGCCGGAGAGTGTGCCAATGTTGGCATAAATACTCGGTGTGCGCACATCGTACTGTTTCACCAGTTTGCGCGCGTTATCGTCTTTGGCTTTTTCGTTCGCTAGAATACCGATGCTGAATGGGCCGATATAATAGGTTTGCAGTACCATATTGTCTTTGATTGGGAAGGTCGCCACCATACCGTTCTTGCGCCGGTCTTCTGGAACATGCGCCACACCCGCCTCGGTGATGGTACGCGGGCTGGCATGGGTGATATCCTTGTAGCCCATGATGACATGGCCGCTTTCCACCTGCCTTAAACCAGTGATGGCCTCTACCAATTCGGTCTGCCCGTTGCCCTGCACACCGGCTACACCCAGAATTTCCCCGCCGCGCACGTTGAGCGAAAGATGATCAACGGCCAGCAGCTTGCGATCATCCCGCACGGACAAATCTTGGATTGATAGCACTTCCTCGCCGATTTTGGCTGGCCCCTTGTCTACTTGCAGCAGCACACTGCGCCCCACCATCATCGAGGCCAATGATTCTTCGGTGGAGTCTTTAGGATCAGCCTGTCCGACCACCTTGCCCAACCGCAGCACCGTGATATGGTCGCAAATCTCTAGCACTTCTTTGAGTTTGTGTGAGATGAAAATGATGCTCACGCCCCGCGCCAACAGAGTCCTCATAATCCCGAATAAGCCTTCGGTTTCCTGTGGTGTCAGCACCGCGCTTGGCTCATCCAAAATAAGGATGTCACACTTACGGTACAACGCCTTGATAATCTCCACGCGCTGCTGCACACCAACCGGCAAATCCTGCACCAGCGCATCCGGGTCAACATCCAAACCATATTGCTTGGAGATTTCGACAATCCGTTGGCGCGCTGCTCGCCGGTTCAAAAATCCACCCCAACTTAGCGACTCGTTACCCAACATAATGTTATCGGTGACGGTCAATATGGGCACAAGTTGGAAGTGCTGGTGAACCATGCCGATTCCCGCTGAAATTGCATCATTCGGGTTTTTGACGGTTAACACCTGTCCGTTGACCAGTATTTCACCTTCATCAGGTGCATACAGGCCGTAGATCAAATTCATCAGCGTAGATTTGCCTGCGCCATTTTCACCTAACAGTCCCAGTACTTGCCCCTTAAGCAGCTTGATGTCAATGTGGTCATTCGCCAGTACACCGGGGAAGCGTTTGGTGAGTCCGCGCACTTCCAAGGCTGCCGGGGGAGAATCAATCATAACAACCTCATATTTCTGATTTGTCTCTTAAGTGGGCGAAGTATAGCCATTATTTTAGAACTTGGAAACAAGCCTTAATATTCGAAGGCTTAGGATACGAACTACGCCGTAAGTGGTGGCCTCATATCATTGCCTATTCATCAAATGTTATTTCGGTGAGAGATATACGGTTTTGAGCCGATTGGCTCATCATGACTAGCCAACTACACTCTTGCACTTCTGCTGTGGCTTGTTATGCTTTATCTGAGACGACTGACGAAAGGATAATCCCATATGACAGAAGATCGTGCTGCCGCGCTGGCGGCTATCGCTGCCGAAGTCCGCATCTGCAAAGCTTGTCGCCTTTATGAAGGCACAACCAATGCGGTACCCGGTGCTGGCGATCTCAATGCCGAAATTATGTTTATCGGTGAAGGCCCCGGCTTCAATGAAGACAAAAAAGGGCTGCCGTTCGTAGGCCGCTCGGGTGACTATCTGGAAAAGCTGCTCAAGATCATTAATCTGGATCGGAAAACGGTCTTTATCACCAATGTGGTTAAGCACCGCCCACCCGAAAACCGCGATCCGTTGCCCGATGAAATGGCCGCTTGCAAACCCTACCTCGATCATCAGATTGAGATCATTAACCCGCTGGTGATTGTCACATTGGGACGCTTCAGTATGGGGCGCTACTTCCCCGGAGGCAAAATCACTCAGATTCACGGTCAACCGAAGTATGCTGATGGTCGCGCTTATCTGCCGCTTTTCCATCCGGCAGCCGTACTGCGTAACCCCACCCTTGAGCCACAGATGGAAGCGGATTTTAAGCGGATTCTTGAAGTGATTGCTGAGGTCAAATCGCAGCGCACCAAAAACACGAAACCTGATAATAAAACCGAGCCGCCACCTTCCGACCCATCAACGCCGCCTAAACAATTATCCTTGTTTTGAGGATATAGCGGTTATCTATCGGTTGAACTTTTTGCGGTGTGCGAAAATGCTGCGTTTTTGAGTCGCGTTTACGGGGCTTGTCCGGTATTAAAAACGTTTTGCTTTGCCTCGCTGCGGGCTAAAGCCGCACAGCTAATTGCCAGACAAGCACACTAAAGGTGCTTCAATAACAGGTATTCATGTGTTGATAAGCACGGGAGGGATTATGGTGATTTGCTATATATAGGTAACTACTCAGGTACCCTTTTCTCCCTCATTTTCCAAAATGCGAGTATCAATTTTGGAACTAGGAGCGATGAAGTCTCCCTCAGATGGTTGAGATGAATTAGCCTTGATTACGCAATTCTCCCTCAAATACCACCTGAGTAGTTACATATATAGTGGTAAATAGCTGGCGGACGGCATGTATGCCGTCCCTACGCAAATTCACCTTTTAAGTGGCGAAGATGTTAGCAAGTGATTACCACTTTAATAGTAACTACTCAGGTACCCTTTTCTCCCTCATTTTCCAAAATGCGAGTATCGATTTTGGAACTAGGAGCGATGAAGTCTCCCTCAGATGGTTGAGATGAATTAGCCTTGATTACGCAATTCTCCCTCAAATACCACCTGAGTAGTTACCTTTAATATGTAAAAGATCATTATCCCGCCCCTACAAGATTTCGGGTCAGGCAAGTATGAATCTTGTAGGCATTCGAGTAAAACAAATACGGGACAAGCCTTTTACGGGACTTTACTCATTTTGATGGAGGATTATTGCTTCGTCAACGTTTTACAAATGGCTGATGAACGAGATCATGCGGTTGACATCGTCTTCAGGGGGATGTGGACTAAATGCACCTAAGGGCGATGTCAACATTTGGGTGACAGTCTCGGTCAAGCCTTCGTTCTCGCTCCAATTGATGGTCAGGTATAAATGCATTCCGTTTTTGAGGCCAATTTTTACGCCTTTGTGGTAACCCATCTCGGCTTTACTAATCTGTGTGATAAAGTGGCTAGGAATAACAGCGGTTTGGTATTGGCGGCGTGTTTGGGGATGCATCAGTAGTCGGTAATTCGTAACCAACACGTTTAAAGGCGGTGTCGTCGGAACCCAACCTGAAGATGTACGTCGTAAAATCGCGACGTGGTAGCGCCCTAATTTAGATTCGCCCGGTAACAGCAGCGCATCTTCATCCCACACAATTTATTCCTTTAGCGAAGCGATTGAATAAGACAGATTATAGCGCTGCTCAACCTGCAAATCGAATCATATCACTTACAGCATTCGCGGAGAAATGCGGGGTTTGACTGGTGAAATCATCATCTTATCAATATCACGAACCAATTTGCTGCCCTGGCTCCAATCAACCAGTAAATGCAAGCAGCGGTTGTCGCGTAAACGGATCAGGATGCCGTCTTTACCAGCCAGCGACACATTCCAAACTTTCATGATGGCCGAAGGTTGGATGGTTTCGTAATCCTGTGGATAAATACCCAGTTCAGGGAAGACCACCAGCCGCCTATTTGTGACTGTTGCTTGCAACCAAAAACCGGTACCCGTCCACTCTTCTTCATTCCACTCCACGTATTGAACTTTGTAGCAACCGTACTGGAATTCACCGGGTTCTAAAAAGCTGCTGGTCATATACAATTCCTATTTAGTGGATTGCCCAAGGACTATAACAATAATCATACCCAAATTGCGGAATGGTGCTATCCCCATAAAGTGGGGTATGGCTGACGACTTGCCCACTATTCTACTCCGCTTTTGATATTTGGTAATTTACTGCGAGCATCGTTACACTTGCCTAACAAACAATAAACGAGGTTGATTATGGGGCTTGATGCGAGTGTCATGTGTACCTGTTACAAACTGGGTAAGGCCACCCCCTGTCCCTTTCCAGAGGATTTTTATGTTGATGACGATGGTTATCCCGCTGTCCGCATCTTAGCGACCGATCCTGACAGCAAATCGGATGAGTTCGACGCGTGGTTAGCCAATTGCTGCCCGCATCCTTTTATGGATTACGCCACCACCTATATTGCCGACTGGAACGAGTATCGTTCCTTTGTGGATACCTTAGAGCAAATTGGTTGGGAACATTTCCCGACCTTGCAGCAGCAGCTTCCTGCCGAAAATCACGGTATCACACCGGCTGATGCGGCAGCCCGTGCCCTCGAAGAGCTAACCTTCTTTAAATCGCAAAATGGGGTTTCGAAAACCTTTCTCGTGGATACGACAACCAAGGAAATTATCTTAGCGACATCCGAAAGTGAGCAGGGCATGTTTAGCTGGGATGGCCGTACAGGTTTCCGCCTCGGCTATGATGAACAGGGCTTTTTCATCCGTGA
This sequence comes from Anaerolineae bacterium, assembly GCA_013821665.1. Taxonomy (GTDB): domain Bacteria; phylum Chloroflexota; class Anaerolineae; order Aggregatilineales; family Phototrophicaceae; genus CFX2. The sequence goes on along the minus strand of JACDGI010000183.1, from coordinate 2,519 downwards.
TGTTTGGGATTTAAACCGGGAACTTTTTCGCTCCATGCGCATTGAAC
>JACDGI010000183.1:0-2462 GCA_013821665.1 Anaerolineae bacterium | reverse complement strand
GAACAGCAGCAGCTTGCTTCCGAAGAACTTGATCGTGCCGACCAGTTTGAGTTTACTGATTTGGATACGGGCAAGAAGTTTGTCTCGACGACACCGGTGCGGGTCTTCAAGCGCGCTGAATTCGGTACGACGCAAGAATACCCTCAACAAATGCACGTCGAGCAGCGGCTGGTCGATGTCAATTACTTCGCCTATATCTTGGAACCGCTCACCCAGATCCTAACTGTCGCTGTCGAAACGGGTAATCTGGTACGCTGGAGCTAATCAACCGTATCACGCCTAAAACTTGATTTGAAGAAGCTGGATAATACGTCTGGCTTCTTTCAATTTGGAACAAATCTGCCCTGTTATGCGTAGGAAGATAAACCGTATTGCACACGTCCGTATCAAGAGTCTACGGAGATTGAACCCTTATGATGCAGCGCTTCCGTCAACCCGTAAATGGCTTCACACATCTGACCGGTGCGGTTATATCAGCTTGTGCGCTCTTGTGGTTGGTCGTTCTTACCCATAACGACCCTGTTAAATTGGTTGCCGTTATCGTCTACGGCTTGAGTCTGATTATTCTCTATAGTGCCAGCGCGACCTATCATCTGACCAATGGCTCTGAACGAACCTTGCTCTGGTTGGAGCGTATTGATCACGCTGCCATTTATATACTGATAGCCGGCTGTTATACCCCTATTTGCTTGACCGTGATTACCGGCGAATGGCGCTGGATTCTATTGGCGCTTGTGTGGGTTCTAGCCCTGATTGGTGTCGTCTATAAACTGCTTTTTCTCACCCAACCCGGTATGTTTTCACTGCTGTATTACATGCTGATGGCCTCAATCGTTTTCATCGCTCCACCAGCGGTTATCAGCATGATTCCACCGCAGGCTGTTGTTTTTCTAGCGGCTAGCGGTATCGTGTTTATGATTGGAGCTTTGGTATTTGGCTTCGAAAAACCGAATCCACACCCTTTGATCGGGCATCATGAACTCTGGCACCTGTTTGTTATGACGGGCAGCGCCTTACACTTCATCTGTGTCGTCTTGTGCCTCAAGGCCTCTTAGCGAGCAATCAGCACACCCATATCCTTCGTAATTGGGAATTGGCCCGTATGGCTGATTTCCGCTTCCAAAAAGGTTTGTAGTGCCGCAAGTCGCTCAGGACTCAACTCAATTGGAAAGGAGAGGATGTAATCAACGAGCGGTTTGGCTTCGGTCAACAGAATCTCATCGTCATAGCGATGCAGTTCGACATGGTTAAACGCGGCTCGCAGTTGCTCCGTCGCATTTTCCAATGTATAGCCTTTGACCGAAACGAATCCGCCTAAATATTCGTTGGGTTGGAAACCGAAACGCGCCATTAAGTGGTGGACTTCTTGCAAATGGTGTTCGCCGTTCGTAGCGGTAAAGAGTGTGCCACCCGGTTTAAGTACGCGCCGCATTTCACTAATCGCCTTGGGTCGATCTGGCACATGATAGAGCATATTATTGGCGATGACCGCATCAAAGGTTTGGTCAGGAAAAGCGATATTTTGAATATCAATTTCCTCGAACTGGAACGGACGCGGTATGCGGGCTAAATTATTGCGCTGTTCGGCAACCATCCCCGCCGAAAAGTCCGAGACGGTAATATCCCATCCGCCCGGAATACGTCGTCCGTTTTTGAGCCACAACCAGCCTGCGCCAGCGCCCAACTCAAGAATGCGCGCGTTTTCCGGCAAGTCGTGGTAGAGGTCAAACATCCACTCGAACCAACTATAAGGATTGCGGCTGTAGTCGGCATGTAAGCGTGCCCGTGCTTGCAAGCGCGTTGAGTCTTTATACTGCTCGTGCTTCAGATATTCAGGATCAGGTGCGGTCATATTCGCTTCCTTCCAGAACTATTTTCGATTTGAGGCTTACAGTGCCCATCCAACATATTTTAGTCTTCGCGGACACGCGATACTATACTTATCCCATGTGGACTTCTGGTAAGGAGCAATTATGAATGCTTTAGTACAAACCCAACAACGTGATCAAATCTTCGAGATCATTCTGAACCGCCCCGAAAAACGCAACGCTCTCACATGGTCGATGATGACCGAGCTGGCTTCCGCCATTGATGAGGCTGAAAAAGTGGCGGGTATACGTGCCGTCCTCATTCGCGGCGAAGGCAGTGGTTTCTCGGCGGGCATTGATGTGACTTCCTTTGCCGAATCGTCTGCGAACTTTGGAGAACAGTGGCGCGATAATTTATTTCCCTTGACGGCTGCCTACCAGAACATCACCAACAAAATCGCGCGATGCAGCTTACCGACAATTGCTTTGCTGCACGGTTATTGTCTCGGTCTCGGCTTTGAAATCGCGCTGGCCTGTGACTTTCGCCTTGCAGCCTTGGGGACAAAAATGGGTCTGCCCGAAACACGCTTGGGTATCATCCCGGATGTGGGCGGCACAACCCGCTTGACGCGTTTGGTCGGTGTGGCGCGTGCC
>JACDGI010000970.1 GCA_013821665.1 Anaerolineae bacterium | reverse complement strand
GTGCCCAACACTAATGTAAACAGGAATTTGCGTCCTTTGAAGCGATATTTGGCAAAAGCGAACCCCGCCATTGAGCAGAAAAGCACTTGGAGGATCACGTTTGAGCCTGCTACAGCCATCGTGTTCAACATACTGCGTAGAAACAAGGTCTCGGTCAACAGGGTACTATAATTATCCAGCGTGAAATGCTGCGGGATCACCCAGACCGGAATAGTCAAAATATCGTTGAGCGGCTTGAAGGATGACATCAACATCCAGTAAAACGGAACCAGCGAAAGGAACGCGGCAACGATGAGGATAAAATACAACACGCCCAACACCAGACGTTGGGTTGTCTTGTTGACCACGGGAGCAGTTGAGGTATAGGTGGTACTCATTCGTGCTCCCGCGTGCCTAAGCGTAGTTGAACCAACGACAGGATGAAGATAATGAAGGCCACGATATAAGCCATCGCCGAGCCATAGCCAAACTTAAAGAAATTGAACGATGTGCGATAAAGTAACAAACCTGTGGTGAGACCCGACTGGTTCGCACCACCCGTAATACCAAACAAGGTATACGGCTCGGCAAAGATGTTGAACGCGCTAATCGTCGTCAACACGAGGTCGAACAGGATAACCGGACGCATGAGCGGGATCGTAATCCGGAAGAATATCTGCATCGGACTTGCCCCATCGACAAGGGCAGCTTCGTTCAATTCAGGTGGTATACTCTGTAATCCTGCCAACATAATCACAAGGTCGTTGCCGATATATTTCCATGTGATCAGCACCACTAGTACGAGGATCGTCAGTTTGGGTTCATGCAGAAAATTGACGCGGTCAATACCTAATCGTGCTAACACCTCGTTAACAAGCCCAAAGGGATTGCCAAGCATCAGGCCAAAGACTTGGCTGGCAACGACCAATGACACGACCAGAGGCAGGTAAAAAATCGAACGGAAAACGTTGCGGTAGCGAACCAAATTGTTGTTCAAAATGACCGCTAGCAACAGACCGCCACCGATGGTTATGGGGCCGCTGATGACTGTCAACAGCGCCGTGTTTCTTAACGCGGTTAAGAAGTCGTTGTCCTGAAACAGATTAATGTAATTGGTCAGCCCAATGAATGTCGGTGGTTTTAGCCCTGTCCATTGATGCAAGCTGATATAGCCAGAATAGATGATCGGGTAGAGTCCGAAAATCAGGAAAATGATGAAAAAGGGTGAGATGAAAAAGTATGGGGCTAATTTGTGCCACTGAATGCGTGACCAGCGCGTCCCATTCGGCGCAGAAGTTGTTGTTGCCTTAGCCGTTATTGACATACATGACCCGCATCGCTTAGCGCAGCAATTCCCCGGTTACTCAGCAAGGCCGGGATAGATTTGGCATCCATCCTTAGTTCTCCGCTTCATGAACCTGACTAGGGCAAAAGGCTTGCCCTAGTCATTATTGACGATAGATTGGGCGAACGCGTTATTTCTTGCTTAGTTGACGGCGTATCTCATCTGCTGATGCTTTTAGACCATCCGCAACACTGATGTCACCACGCATGATGGGCTCGATACCAGTGGTTAGGATAGCGCGGGCTTCAACCCAACCTCTGCCGAAATACACATCAGGAATGTCTTTGAGTACATCTTCCCAGAATTGATAAATGGTTTGACCACCAAAGTAATCAATCGGTTTGGGATCGAGTTCAGCTAAGGCTTCGATCTGTGTGACGAGGATACCGTTTGTCACCTGATTGAACTTCAACTGCGCTTCTTTAGTTAACTGCGCTTCGTACATAACACCCCAAGCAGCATCCGGATTTGCCGCCTGTGCCGGAATGCCCGTCACGGTTGGAACGTGGAACGCCCAGCGTTGGCCTCCGTCTTTCAAGGCTGGCAGACGCATAATACGCCACATACCACTTTCATCGGGAAGATTGCCAAGGAGTCCCAGCGGATACCATGCAGGGCATATCTGGCTGGCAACCAAGCCCGCTTTGTAGGCTGCAATCGAAGCATTGGGGTCTTGGAAAATGAGCGCTACATCGGGATCAAGGATCTTCTTAAAGACCTCGATAGCGGCGATGGCCTCTGGCGTATCGATAACGACTGTGTCGTCTTCTTTGTTGAAGAAAACGCCGGGGAATCCTGCTTCATGGAGGAACGCTTCGTGATTTTGATGCGGCGCACCACCGAGGGGCAGTTGGCTGCCGGGGGCGTCCATCGCAATCATATGAATGGTATTGCCGCTGTCTTTATAGAGTTTTTTGCCTGCCTCTACAAAACCATCCCATGTCGCTAAATCGTCTTCTTTGATGCCATATTTATCAAAAATATCCTTGCGATAAGCGAAGCCTACCGGCTCGTTATCCTGTGGCATTCCGAGTAGTTTGCCGTCGCGTCCAGCGAGTTTGAGCGCAATCGGCACAAACTTATCAGCATAAGGTACCATACGTTCGGTTAGATCCGACATACC
>JACDGI010000969.1 GCA_013821665.1 Anaerolineae bacterium | reverse complement strand
TCCCTTCGACGTGTTCCTCAGGCATCCCGACCAGCTTCATGAACAGGATAACAGCATCACCGCCGCGTCCTTCGTTAACCAGCTTATCCAGTTCTTTGCGATAGGCTGCCCAACCCTGCCGCGCAGCCGGATCGTCATTGTAGGGTGCCTCGTACATCACCAATTTTTTGACTTTGCTGCCGAGCGCGAGTGCCGCTTCAAAGGCCAACGCTGCGCCGGAGGAAATGCCATAGACAAAGGCTGATCCACCAGCGAGGTCGATGAACGCTTCGATGTCCTCAATCTCACGCTGAACGGCGAAAGGTTTGGTATCGCCACTGTCGCCGCGTCCACGACGATCATAGTTATAAACCGTGAAATGCGGCGCTAATAAGTCGGCGATTTGCTTTGAACCTTGATCAAATGCGCGATATTGAAGCGCTCCCGCTACTGAAATAACAGCCGGCCCGCTGCCAGTTTTGTCAAAAGCGATCGTTGTTCCGTCTTTGGATTTTACTGTTTGCATATGGATCAATTCTCCTGTGGTTATCTGTCTGATTTAATTGGCCGCTGACGCGAGTCAAAGGGCTAGTCGAATAACTCGATTTGCCAGTCGTTACAGCGTATGGGATGACCGGCTGGATACTCGAAATCGCATTCCTCAATCAGCGTGAAGCCGGCATTGCGGCACAGGGCATTTGATGCCAGATTTTCAATCTTCGGATAGGCGTGCATGAAGCGATGTTTGTGCTCTATGCGTGCTTTTTCCACCAAGGCCAGAGTCGCAGCTAAGGCAATCCCGTGCCCCTGATATTCCGGCAAGACACCCCATCCGGCTTCCCAGACGAGCGCATCTTTCCATTCTTTCTCCCAGTAACCGGCGGAACCAACTGCTTCCTCGTTCAGCCAAATGATGAACATGTAAGCTTCACCAGCTTTAAGCTTGAGATAGCGCTGATGGCGATCCAGCAATTTTTCTTCGCTCTCCGGCCCACCCAAATACTTGGTCATCTCCGGTGCATTGTTGCGTCTGAGAATGGGCAAATCGTTCTCCGAGTAAAGTCGTAATTCGACTTTGGGTAGTGGTTTCATTCAGCCTATCTCCGATGAATTAAAGGGTTGCCAAGATTTCGTCCAGACGGTCGTAGGATTCATTGGAACCATCAGCCATGCCGGATTGCAACATGCCATCGCGATCCGCCACCGACTGAAACACCGATGAAACGGTCACTTTGGTCTTACCATCGGGCAGCGCTTCGAGTGTCATGGTTTCCATCAACACATGACCGGGCATCCCCTCAAATTCGAAGGTGTCCACCACCCGTTCGGGCGCTTCAATCGAGTGATAGACACCGTGAAAAGCGAACTCGTTGCCATCTTTGCCTTTCTGGATGTAGCGCCAAAGACCACCAGCTTTGACTTCCATTTTGTCTACAACCGTCGTGTAGATTTTTGGTCCCCACCACTGCGGAATGTGTTGGGGATCGGTCATGACTTTGAAAACCAGTTCGCGCGGTGCGTTGAAAATTCGCGACATGATGATCTCGTGACTTCCCGGTTCAACAATCAAGTCGGCTTGGGTCATGGTCATTTCTCCTTATGTGTTAGGGCTTCGTCTTACTTGATGACGCGATACTGGATATGTGTCACGCCAGTTCCTTCAACCACGCTGATTTGTTCCAATTCAGGGGTCTTCTTGAGGTTGTCGAACAGCTTCACGCCCTTACCCAGCACAACGGGTACAAGGTCGATGGTAATTTCGTCCATCAATCCGGCATTGAGGCACTGTTGCAAAGTCGTAGCTGTGCTAACGATCACATCCTTTTTACCGGCAAGCGCTTTGGCCTTGTGTATGGCACTTTCAATCCCATCCGTGACAAAAGTGAAGGGCGACCCTTCCTTAACCCACTCCTGCGGAATGTGATGGGTTAATACCACCACTGGAACGTCGGTAGGGTGTTGACCGCCCCACGCGTTGGCAATATCAAAAGTCTTGCGTGCCGTGACCAATGCGCCAGCAGATTTGATGGCTTTATCAAGACGCTTGACACTGGCCTTTGAAATCTTGGCCTTCAAACCCATACCGGGAAATGTATAGTCCGTGTCGCCACTGTTGTACCATTTGAAGATTGGTTCGCCGCCATCGCCCAGCGGATTGTTCGGCCCATCGTTTGGCCCCGCGACAAAGCCGTCCAACGACATGGTCATATTGAAGATGACTTTTCCAATGTTGGTTCTCCTTAACTGATTACGGTTCATTGGCTGTTGAGGCCTGTTCGTTTATTCGGGACTATCCTTGTCGTCCCCATTTTTCTCTTCTTGTAGGACTTCGAGGTAATCATCCAAACGATCAAAGCGTTCGATCCACAAATGGCGATAGGACTTCAACCACGCATCGAGTTCCTGTAGCGGTTCTGTACGTATTTCGTACCAATGGCGCTGGGCATCCTGACGCACGGTCACTAGGCCAGAC
>JACDGI010000968.1 GCA_013821665.1 Anaerolineae bacterium | reverse complement strand
GCTTGAGGGTCGGTGGGATGCCATCCATCGCGCGGCGGGACTTGGGGACGAGTGCGCGTTTGAAGCCCAGCTTAGCCGCTTCGTTCAGACGGGCTGGAAGCTGTCCAACGGCGCGGAGTTCGCCGCTCAAACCCACTTCGCCGATGATGACCAAATCGGCGGGAACGGCTTTATCAACGTAGCTGGAGGCAATCGCAATCGCCATTGCGAGGTCGGTGGCGGGTTCGCTGACTTTCATACCGCCGATGACATTGATGAATATATCCTGCTCGTGCAGTTTGAGGCCGATGCGCTTGGTCAGCACGGCGCTAATCAACAGCAGACGGTTGATGTCGACACCGTTGGGCGTGCGGCGCGGGTTGCCGAAGGAGGTCACGCTGGTGAGCGCTTGGACTTCGACCAGCAGCGGGCGTGTGCCTTCCATCGTCACAGCGATGGCTGAACCGGGGGCATTAATCACACGCTCGGCGAGAAAGGCTTCCGAGGGGTTAGGCACTTCGGTCATGCCATCACCGGCCATCTCGAACACGCCGACCTCGTTGGTGGCACCGAAGCGGTTCTTGACACTCCGCAGCAAACGATAGGATTGGAACGGATCACCTTCCAAGTAGAGAACCGTATCCACGATATGTTCGAGCATACGCGGGCCAGCGATGCTGCCTTCTTTGGTGACGTGGCCAATGAGAAACACACTGATGCCGCTGGACTTGGCGAGATGTTGCAAACGGCTGGCGCACTCGCGCACCTGTGAGACGCTGCCGGGGGAGGATTCACTTTCATCGGTGTAGACGGTCTGAATCGAGTCGATGACCAGCACAGTCGGGTTGATCTGCTGCACGTATTCAAAGATATGGGCGAGATTGGTTTCGGAGAACAGAAACAAATCCTCAGACGTGACTTTGAAGCGATCAGCCCGCATCTTAATCTGACGCGCCGACTCTTCACCGCTGACATACAAGACTGTGCCGACGTTCTCGGCGATCAATCCACAAACTTGTAAGAGCAAACTACTTTTACCGATGCCCGGTTCGCCGCCGAGCAGGATGATGCTGCCGGGGACGATACCACCGCCCAAGACGCGGTTGAATTCCTCGACGGGCACAAACAGACGATCACCCACATCAGGGCTGATCTCGCTCAAGCGCTGCGGTGCTGTTCGGAGTGTACCGGCGGGTTGGCGAGGGGCTTTGCCCGCTTTGGGGTTTGGCGCGTCCTCAACCACTTCTTTCATGGTGTTGAATTCGCCGCAGTTCGGGCAGCGTCCGAAGCCTTTGGGCGATTGATAGCCACAGTTGGAGCAAACGTATTTGGAGCGTATTTTCGCCATGAATATCCTACCGCAAACTTTCGTTTATATGAACACATGTGCTAGTGAATGATTATAGCAGATTTACACGGCGCGTATATAATCAGTCGGCAGACGACAGATTTAAGAAAACCTTTTGATAAGAGGCTGTTTGCAAGACGCTATTCTCAGAAAACGGACGCGATATATCGCGTCCCTACATCAAACCTAGAAATCAGCTCGAGCATTTCGTGCTTTTGTAGGGACGGCATATATGCCGTCCGGTACTCTTAAACACTTTTCAAATGGCTTCTAACGAATTAATCTTTTCACTTTTAACCATCCGCATCACTTAAAGGAACTTATCAACCATGACAACCAAAATACGCTGGGGCGTGCTCAGTACTGCTGGCATTGGCAGACGACGCGTCATTCCAGCTATCAAACTAGCGAATAACAGCGAAGTGACCGCCGTTGCCAGCCGCGATCTGGATAAGGCCAAAGCGTATGCCAGCGAACTGGGCATCCCCAAAGCCTATGGCAGTTACGAAGAACTGATCGCTGACCCTGATATTGATGCCATCTACAATCCGCTGCCCAACAGCCAACACGCTAAGTGGAGTATTCTGTGTGCCGAGGCGGGGAAGCCAGTGCTGTGCGAGAAGCCGCTGGCGAGTTTTACATCTGAGGCGCAAAAGATGGTGGATGCCTTCACCAGTCGTGGTGTGCCGTTCGCGGAAGGATTCATGTACCGCTTTCATCCACAGGCGGTGAAGGTCAAGGAATTGATCGCCAGCGGCACGATTGGCACCTTTAACACCATTAGCGCGACCTTCACCTTCAAGATCGCCGACGAGTCGAATATCCGCTTGAGCAAAGAATTATCCGGCGGCGGGCTGATGGATGTGGGCTGCTACTGCATCAATGTCATGCGCTTCATGACGGGCGAAGAACCGGTGGCGGCCAAGGCTATCGCTGATTTCGGGGCAAAAACCGGCGTGGATGAGCGACTGGTTGGACTGCTGCAATTTCCGTCAGGTGAGTTAGGCCATTTCGACTGCGGCCTGCGGGTACAGCATCTGCATACCTATGAAGTGCGCGGCACAGAGGGTCGTATTCAAGTCGAAAAAGGCTTCACCGTTCAACCCAACGAAATCCCTGTCATTCG
>JACDGI010000182.1 GCA_013821665.1 Anaerolineae bacterium | reverse complement strand
GGTTTGGGGCGCTCAATCCCCAATCCAAAGTGGCGATTGTGGCTGTACTTGTTTACTTCCCGGCGATGATCAGCACCGTTAAAGGGCTGAACTCGGTGGATTACCGTTCATTGGAATTGATGCGCTCCTACGCGGCGACGGATATGGAAATCTTCCGTAAGCTGCGTTTTCCAAATGCGCTGCCGTTCATCTTTTCGGCCTTGAAGGTGGCGACGACGCTGGCAATGATCGGCGCGATTGTCAGTGAATATTTCGGCGGTTCGACCAAAGGTCTTGGTTACCGCATCCGTGAAGACGCGCAGTTGTTCCGATACCCTGAGTCGTGGTCAGCGATTATTATCGCGGCCTTGTTGGGTATCCTCTTCTATCTGGTGGTTTCTGCCGTGGAACGTGCTATGATGCCGTGGCACATCTCGTTCCGCGAGGAATAAATAGGGTTCAGTCATTGTTCAAGGAGAAATACGATGCTTCGTAAATTTGTTCCGGTTCTGGCTGTTGTAGCTGTGGTGCTGGCGTTGGCCGTTGCTCCGGCTGCCGCGCAAGATATGACCAAGATTAATTTTCAGTTGAAGTGGACAACGCAGGCTCAGTTCGCCGGATATTATGCGGCCTTGGGCGAAGGTTACTACAAAGACATGGGCTTGGATGTGACTCTGTTGCAAGGTGGCCCCGACATTGGCCCGCAGCAGGTGGTTGCCAGCGGTGGCGCTCAAATGGGCACCGACTGGATCGGCAGCTTGCTTTCTGCCCGTGAAAACGGTGGCGATGTGGTGCATATCGCTCAGGTTTACCAGCGTTCGGGTATGCGCGAAGTGACCTACAAGAGCAGCAACCTGACCACCTGGAAAGACCTGAAGGGCAAGATCGTCGGTGTATGGGGTTTCGGTAACGAAATTCCGGTCAAGGCGACTCTGGTTAAGAACGGCATTGATCCCGAAAATCCAGATGATGTAACCATTTTCAACCAACCTTTCGATATGAACGCTTTCTTGAACAAGGAAGTTGATGCGGCTGCGGCCATGACCTACAATGAACTGGCTCAGGTCTTGGAGAGCAAGGGCGAAGATGGCAAGTTCCCGGTCATCACCATGGATGATCTCAACGTCCTCGATCTGAACGTTGACGGCGCTCCTTTGCTGGAAGACTTGATCTTCGCCAACGGCGCATGGCTGAAAGACAACGAAGCTGTAGCAACCAAGTTCCTCGCTGCTTCCTTCAAGGGCTGGATGTTCTGCCGTGACAACGCCGACAAGTGCGTGGATTACGTGCTGGCTGCTGGTTCAACCTTGGGCAAGGCTCACCAGACATGGCAGATGAACGAAGTTAGCAAGCTGATTTGGCCGTCGGACAAGGGCATCGGTCTTTTGGACGAAGCTGCTTGGAAGTCGTCGGTTGATATTCTGACCACCTACAAGATCATCAAGGCTGCACCGACGGATGGCGCTTACCGTACTGATCTGGCACAAGCTGCTTTGGACATGATTACCAAGGCTGACGCTAAGGCTGATGTCATCGGTAAGGACTGGAAGCCGGCTGACGTAGCGATTACGGCTGGCGGCGAATAGTCTTTAGTCAGTAGATTGATACACAGGCGGTGGGCATTTGCTCACCGCTTTTGATTCACAAACTGCAAAATCCGCATTTGCAAAAGTGGGTTTTGACGGCCGTTTTGAGGGAACAAGCTGCCGAAAATTCGCAAGATTCTGCAAATTCCTCAGATTCAGAATGCAGATTGGCAAATTTGGCAGCAATTTCGGCAATGGCAAAACGGGTTTGATTGCTAAGATTGCCACCGAATAAGCACAACAAGCGGAACAAGCGGCAAAAGCAGCAAATGCGGCACATTCAATAAATGATTTTGTGAGCGATTGGGATGTTAAGGTGCAGCGTGAGAAACCCCTAACCCCAACCCTTCCCCCGCAAGCGATGGAAGGGAGCAATATGGGATCGCTCCAATAAATATCATAACTGATGTACAGCCGAAATGGGTTACATTTTGGAAGAACATTTTGTAACTCTTTCGAGGCGTTGGCGCTAACCATTTTGAGGGAGCTAGAAGGTTAAGGTGGTTGTTGGAGAGTTAGAAAATGGTATGCCGACAAACTTAAAGTAAACATAAGGCATAATATTTAGGGTGGCACCTCCACAGTTTACTCATACACTGATTACCCAACGCGATCCCGCCGTCGATTGACTCATATCTTTACACCCTGCTAGGCTAATAAAACATAAGTGAAAGATATTTTTGTTTCGACATAATTGATGTGATGATAGTCAGATGCAAAACTAGGGGGCGATATGAGGATGAGCAAGTACATTCTAATAGTGTTTCTAGTGGCTTTGTTAACGCCTGTTCAAGCTCAGGACTATAAAGATGTTCCCGCTCATGTCGCATCTTTAGTGGTTCTCAAGCCTGATGATGTGTTTACAGATAAAGTCGAAGTCGTCCAGACGTTACCGGAATTGAACAGTGACGGCTTCAACAAAGTGCTTTATTATCTTGCCACCGATTCAAACCAGTGGGAAACACTTACTCCGCCTGACGAATTATCGAACTCCCTTCAGACAGATGATCTGCCAGATGGCAATTTTGAAATCACAGATGTACCATCCGATATGGCAGGGCCATGCCCTTCGGCTTCCCCAACTTTTGAGTTTAATCCATCTGCTCGCAGTTTCACACGCCAACCCGATGAAAAAGAGGCGTTTGACGCACGATTATATTGGGATCTTTTCTATTCCACTCCTCCTGAGAACATTCGTGTTCGAAACTACTGTGAGTTGAATTTATTTGGCGGTGAAATGCCTACGGATGTTAGCGATCTTATTCGCTCCAGCATCGAGAATGGCGGACATTATCCTCAAACATGGCATAGTCAAGACTATCTCGTGGCAGCCTCGCCAATTGCGAATGAAAAGGGGCAATATCTGTTCGCCGTGTATACAACGGCAAATGATACGTGGAGTGAGTCTTTTCCGCTGACTTTACAAGGCGATTGGGAGTTTAGCGGCGAATGGGAGTCTAGTAGCGAGTTCAAAACCAATATGTTGTATTTTACGGCTCAAGGAGAAACGGGCGAAATCTATTACAAACTCGATATTGCCCATAAGACCTTTCATGAGTTATTCCGAACGCCCTATTCCCAAGCGGTATTCGCAAAGGATCAGTTTTACTATTATGTGAGCCACGCTGATAACCACTATCAATTTTATCGCTATGATTTAAATGCCGAACAAGGCGATGTGATTGCCGAGTTCCCGTGCAGCGCGATTACGAATCAGTGTGAAGCGCTTACTATCGTAGAACCTAATTGGTGGGCAAAGATGACTGATCTTATGTTTGTGCTGAAGGGATCAGAGACGACTAAAGGTTCTCCCTTTTTTGTGGTTGATATTCCAAAGAAGACGGTGCTTTATAAGGGTTTGTTTCCATCATCAACGGTTTCTGTTGATTGGCTCGAGAACACGCCGGGTGTCATCATCAGTCTTTACCAATCCGAGCCGAAGCCTTACGGTGTGGTCGTTGATTTCAATTCAACATTATCCAGTAATATTTCGTATTACATCGCTGATGTCTCACCTGATGAGCGCAGGGTTGTTGTAGAACTCAAAAATGTAGAGGAGGGTACCCAAACTGTTGGAATAGTCGATTTAGAGACGTTGGCCTACACACCAATTACATTGCCATTGGATACAAACAGCCTTGATGCATATGTGTTTTGGCGAAAAGATGGCACATTAGATGTGACTGTCTATGCTTTGAATCTGGAAGGCTGGTGGTTTAATGTCCCGCTACGCAACTGGATTATACAGGCATGACAAATGGGGCGCAGTCATGCTCAATAATGATTTATGTTGTGGGAATGAGTGGTTTGCGGCGGACGAGGAAGAAGCGCTGACCCTCGCGAAAGCCCGCGATTTCATTGACTGCAATCATCGGAGCATTGCCGACCTCGTTGAAGGTGTATATGATCTTTCGATGGTTTAGCTGTGCAAAACCTATTGTCAATGACTTTAATGCCTGTGCGATGTCCTGTCCGCGATAGGCCGGTAGAACCCCTGTCATATGGTGAAAGGAATAGCCTTCTTCAAGGCTAATTTGAGACATACCAATCCAGTCATCGCCATCTAATGCAATAAAGATGCCTTCATGTGGCAATACTTTATTCGCTAACCGCTGTTGAACATAGGTTTCGAAGGCGATAAATTCCTGCGGCTCATCGCGGGGAATGGTTGCCGAGAGAGTCTTATTGAGCATGTAGAGCCGGTGCTGATTTTCTGGTGTGTCCCCAAAATCAGCGTAGGTTTTGAATTGAATACCGGCTTGCTGTGCTTGCTCTCGCTTCAATGCCAAGGCTGAGTCATCCCAATTCGTTAAATCCAGTGACCGATTGACCGCATGGACATAGGGCTTAAATTGAAACTGGTCGCAGAAAGCCTTTCCAGCACTGTTCTCAAGCACGCGTGAGACGAGTTCGCTCAAGCCTAAACTGGACGCATATTCAAGGGCATCCACCATCACTAAGCGTCCAATACCCTCACGTCGGTGGTCGGCAGCAACGCCAATCCAGATGCCGCCCGTTGGCGACACCGCGCGGAAGCCAACCACTTCACCGTCATCGGTCTCGGCCATGCGAACCTGTTGGTTTTTCACAATCTGAGCGGCTTTAGGCACCGGTTCTGGATAGGCCTCATCGTACAAGCTCTGAATAACGGCGAGATCAAGGTCTTCATTGGCGGGTCGAATGCGCATTGCGTTTCCTTGTCGTTCCAAAATCCCTTTTGTTCGTTCAGTATCATCTGAAAGGGACGCGTATGGCAAGACACATTCGACTGGTCTTCAACGTCGCCTCTGGTTAATTGAAGTAGTGGCCTTGGTCGAGATCAGCGATCAGACCGGGCTGCATGGGATGCCAATTAAAGCGCTCTTGGGTTAATTTGTTGGATGCCGAAATATCCCGTGGGAAGAGTGCCCCCAGAAAGCCAAAGTGTTCAACCGCTTTCTCGACGGGTATCGAGACAACAGGCAGATTGAGATGACGACCAATGACCTCTGCAATATCACGCACCGGCACACCTTCATCGCCAACGGCATGGAGACGTGACCCTGCTGGCGCGTTTTCCAGCCCCAAGCGGTACAGATGCGCCGCATCAATGCGGTGGACGGCGGGCCAGCAGTTCAATCCTTCGCCCGCATAAGGCGAGACACCTTTCTCACGGGCAATGTTGATGAGGCGCGTGGTGAAGCCGTGCCTATCACCTTCGCCGTGAACGATTGGTGGAAGGCGCATCACCATCGCATGGACACCCTGCGCGACCAGTTCGAGAGCCGTTTTTTCTGAGGCACGAGCCGCCACTGCCGAAGGCGTATTCGTGATGTCATCGTCCTCTGTCTTAGCGCCCATTCCAGAGGTCACAATAAACGGACGCTTCGAGCCAACCAGCACCGCGCCGAGTGTCTCGATGGCCTTCCAATCCGCTTCGGCGGCAGCCGCATAATCCGAAAAATTGTGCATGAAGGCACAGTGAATCACACCATCTGCCAACTCCGCACCGCTGCGTAGGCTTTCGAGATCATCGAGCGAACCCCGCACTACTGCCGCGCCAGCCGCCGTGATCGCCGCAGCGGACGCATCCGAGCGTGCCAATCCGACAACTTGATGTCCAGCGGTGACCAGTTCATGAACGACAACCGAGCCGACGAATCCACTCGCGCCAGTAACGAAAACTTTCATGATTAATTCCTCATTAGACTAAGGGTTGGGATTTTGGTTGTCACTTCCCGCACCTGCCATTAGGATATAATGATGGATAGGGTTTGACGAGAGAAGCGTTTATCCTAGAACTGGCGCTCCTAGTTTTGTTCATATCATCAAGCGGAGCCTGTTAAGTGTCCATGAATCAACTCGATTTGGATCGTCATCATGAATTAGCTGAGTTCTTGCGAAACCGCCGTGCGCGTCTATCGCCGGAACAGGTTGGATTACCACACGGGACACGCAGACGAACACCGGGTTTACGCCGCGAAGAAGTGGCGATGCTCGCCGGAGTCAGCCCTGAATGGTATACATGGCTTGAGCAAGGACGCGATATTAACGTCTCGATGCAAGTGTTGGATAGTCTAGCGCGAGCCTTGCAGTTGGATGCGAACGAGCGCCAACATTTATATTTGCTCGTCCTGCGGCAGATGCCACCCGTCGAGACCTATTCGCCGCCTACAGTCAGCCCGACCATCCAAGGCTTTCTGGATACGCTCAGCACGTCTCCGGCTTGCGTGGTGGATGCGCGTACCAATGTCATCGGCTGGAATGCCGCTTACTACGCCGCCTTCGGTGACTTTTCCGCATTGCCTGAGTGCGAGCGCAACTTGATCTGGCGCATATTCATGCTCCCCGGGGCGCGGAAAGCAAACGAGCATTGGAGGGAAATGGCACAGGTGCTTCTGGCGCAGTTCCGCGCGAGCTATGGTCGTTTCATCAACGATCCGTGGTGGGCGGAACAGATTGCCAAGTTGAGCGAAGCTAGCCCTGAGTTTCGGGAATTATGGGCGCTTCACGATGTACTCAATCGCTCGGAAGGTCAGAAAACCATCCGCCATCCGCTGGTGGGTGAACTGGAATTTGATATTCTCTGGTTGCAGACTGTCAATTCCGACGATTTGCACTTGCTCATTCATACGCCATGTATCGGCTCTGGAACTGCTGAAAAAGTTGCGCAGCTTGTAGCCCTTGCTGCTGAAAAGAATCTGCAAACACTCGAAGGGATTTTGTCCGTCTGATGGTTTAAGGGATAGAGTCAAAAGGCGATAACCATGATTGAAACATTGGAATCTATTCCACCCATGAGCGTTGTGCGGCGGCGGCTGCCTTCGGGCGAGGAAGTGAACATTCCCGCGCAAGTGCGGCAGGAGTGGGAACGTCAGAATCTAGCGGGGCAGGTCAAGGGCAAACGGATTGCGCTGGGTTTCGGCAGTCGTGGTGTGGCGCGCATCGACGAGATCGCACACGAAATGGTGGTGATGGTCAAGGCCAGCGATGGTGATCCATTCATTGTGCCAGCGATGGGCAGCCACGGTGGTGCGACTCCCGAAGGACAGATCGAGGTGTTAGGCGGCTTGGGCATCACTGAGGAGTCGGCAGGATGTCCTATTCGTGCGACGATGGAAACGGTCATTCTGGGCGAAACCGAGCGCGGTATGCCGGTGCATTTTGATCGTTATGCCGCCGAAGCGGACGGTTACATGATCTGCAACCGCATCAAAATTCACACGGATTATCATGGCCCGCACGAAAGTGGTTTGATTAAAATGTTGGGCATTGGGCTGGCGAAAGAAATCGGCGCGGCTTCCCTGCACGATCATGGTGTGGTTGGATTGCGCGATTATATGCCCGAAAACGCCCGTCTCGTGCTGCAAAATACACGCTTCATGGCGGGCTTTGGCGTGGTTGAGGATGGCTATCATCGCCCCGTACATCTGGAAGCCTTCACCAAGTCGGACATCATAGCAGGTGAAAAACGCCTGCTCGATCTGGCTCGTTCCTTGATGCCGCGCTTGCCGGTCGATGACATTGATGTGCTGATTATCGATCAAATGGGCAAGGACATCAGCGGTGCGGGTATGGATACCAACGTAATCGGACGCTGGCGCATCGCTGGCGAAGCTGAACCTGAAACCCCACGCATCAAAGCCATTGTCGTCCTCGATTTGACCGAGGCATCACATGGCAACGCAACCGGAACTGGGCTAGCGGACTTCACGACCCGTCGTCTGCTTGACAAAATCGATTTCCCGATCACGACCAAGAATGCCTTTACCAGCGGCTTTCTCATGCGTGGCAATCTGCCGATGGTCTTTGAAACCGATGCACAAGCCATTGATGCCGCCATCACGGCTGTGTTCCGCGCTCATCCAGAGGGACGCAGCAGTGCGCGGGTGATGCGTATCCACAGCACGCTCGACCTCGAAGCAATTTGGGTCAGTGCTCCTTTGTTGGATGATGTGCAAGCCAGCGAAGGTTTTATCGAGGCGCGTGCATTGCAGCCCATGAACTTCGACAATGGCGCGTTGATTTAGTCCAATGTCGTCTTCGCGAAACGTTCATGCTAGATACTGAACCTCTATCATACAATTATCCATAGTGAGCATTTAAGTAATAAGGTTTTCTTATGCTAGTTGATTGGTTGCATTGGTTTTTACCTGCCATCGCACGTGTATGGCAAGGAGCCAGCCCTTATGCGGACCCGGGTATTTTTAACCCGATATGGACGTTCTGGCTGCTGCTCCCTGTCCACTTTCTACCGCCATCTATTGCCACGATTGCGGGTTTTGCCCTGCCCTACGTCGCACTTGTTTATGTCGCTGTTAAATTCAAGAAGCCATCCATCATTGCAATTGTCGGCTTAAGCCATCCGTTTTTACAACTGGCCTGGTATGGCAATATTGATTGGCTAATTCTGTTTGGACTCGTGGAGATTAACGCCCTGATGCCATTCTTTTTGCTGATCAAACCGCAGGCATCTGCTCTTATTATGGCCTCATGGGTACGTGGGCGAACGATACGACAACTCGCAATTCTCTTCGTTCCGGCAATAGTGGCCCTGTTACTTAACGCGCTGTTTTACCCTGATTGGCTCGGCAACATGGTTAGTGTGACCGGGCGATTGAATCAAACAACTAACTTTTCATTTTTCCCCTACAGTCTGATTATTGGTCTTCCGCTGCTTTATCTGGCCTATCGCAAGAACAACGCACTGTATGGTGCAATCGCTTCGTTACTCTGTTCGCCCTATTTCTTTATGCATTCTCTTGTACCTGCTTTCGTATTGCTGACCGTATCCCATAAACGACTAGCCATTGCACTCAACCTGTTTTTCTGGATTATATTCATTGGGTTGGCTATCAAAGGGTAAATGACCTTCCCAACGAATAATCGTTTTTCACGTGTATCCTCACTCAATGCATCACAATGGTTAATGCCGCGTTTGCCGGTCAATGACATTGATGTGCTAATCATTGACCGATTGGATGATGCAACTGCCAGCGAGGGTTTCATCGATGCGAGTGTTTTGAAGCCGCTGAACTTCGAGAATGGTGCGTTGATTGAGTCAGGCGATCTCAAAGAATGACAAGCTTAATTATCTGAGGGTGGGTCATAATTACATCACATTCAGTTTCGATGAGCCAATATGAACCGTTAATCATCGAAATTTTGTATACACCAGAAACATTTTGTCCAAATTTGTGACTTTCGGGCGGGTCACTTTGCTGTTTAACAGGTCATAACGATTTATGACCCACCCTCACTTATCTATATCATATTGACGACCCCTGCTTGCATCGCTATAGTAAATCCCATGTTAAACACTTCCGTGGTGCAAGTCCTTTAAGTCGGGTTAGCTCTCTAACCTGACGCTCCTCTCATCCATCCCAGCCGTGCGCTGGCGATGCAGCGATTTTCGGATTCCATCTCATACATATCACTCAAACTACCGCGTCCTCACAAAGTTGAGAACGTGAATTATATTGCGCCAAAGGAAGTGTCGCTTTGTTATTATCAACAACACCTTATAACCGTCCGTTCGGAAACGGCTTGGTTATGAAATCAGTCGCGGATATGCAGGATGTCGAGCGCTTAGCCGCATTTAACGGTCAGATGTTTGGCGAAGGGATCGCCGGAATGACCTCCCAAATAATCCTCCATCATCCTGATACCCGTCCTGAGCATTGGCTATATGTCGAGGATCAAACCAGTAGCAAAATCGTTTCGTCGTTGGGGATGATCCCATTGACATGGCGTTATGAGGATGTGACGCTCAAGGTCGGCGAAATGGAAATTGTCAGCACCCTTGAAGCCTATCGCAACCGGGGCATTGTCCGCGCACTCACCGCCCGACATCAGGAGATCATGCGCGAGGAAGCTTTTGACCTCGGTGCTATTCAGGGGATTCCCTACTTCTACCGCCAATTCGGTTATGAATATGCACTGCCACTCGATAGCCATTGGCATATGCAACTGCATAGTATTCCTGATAGTTGGAAGGAAGAGGATACCGCCTATAGTTTCCGTGCTGCTACAGCCGAAGACATCCCCGTATTGATGTCACTATATCAGGCAGCGACAGACAGCCTAAATGTGAGTGCCGTCCGCAGCGCCGACCATTGGCAATACATGCTCCAACACAGTATTGGCACGGAAACAGAAGGTGAGACATTGCTGATAGTAGACGCTGAACAGCAGCCGATAGGTTACTGGCGAATTGCGAGTCATGGTTTTGGTGACGGGCTGATTGTGAGCGAAACATCGCGCTTAAGGTTGGATGCTGCCAAAGGCCTGTTCCACTGGCTGAAAACGGCTGCACTCCAACGGGCGAAACCCTATATTCGTCTGAACCTGCCCCCCCACAACGATTTGTTGCAAACAGCGCAATACTCTGGCGCACAAAATAATGGCAGTTACGCGTGGCAAATCCATCTGGTGGATGTCGCCCGACTGATGATGAAACTGAAGCCGGTTTTGGAGCGACGAATTGCTGCCAGCCCATTCGCTGGATTAACACAGAAGGTGGTGATTAATCTGTATCGGGAAGCCTTTGAACTGACCTTCGATCAGGGCGAACTGCTGACAGTGTGTTCGATTGGCTTCCTTGAACATAGCGACATCCGTATTCCGCCGCTGTTGCTGGCTCAATTGGTACTCGGCTATCGCAGCATTGAAGCCCTCAAGGCGATTTATCCCGATGTCAATGTTGGGGGAGAGAGTCAATATCTGGTGGATGTTCTGTTTCCCAAGCTGGAAGCGTTTATCTTCCCAACATACTAGGCTCGTGAGTGAATGGGAGGGTCTGTGATCCTCCCCATAGAAAATGCTTGGTGACGAATGCTAATTGGGTGGTTGAAGGTCGATAGATTCGCTCGACGTTGGTGCATCTGAATGGGCAATATAGTTCAACTTATCCGGATTGATAACATTGCGGATCGTCATGATTTGATTATCCACAATGTTGAAGTTCATGATGAATACGAGGGCATCACCCTGCCAAACAACAAGCGATAGGCTGCTGTTGACATCGTGCAGTTGGATACGGGTATCCGGTGTGAGCCAGCGAAAGACTCCCATAATCAAGCGTGTAACGGCTTCGCGTCCCTGTTGAGGAATACGTGCCACTGGAGCCTTGCCACCGCCATCGGCGTACATGACGATGTCCTCAGACAGCATATGGGTCAGGCCATCAATATCACCTTGAGCAATCGTTTGCAGAAATTGGTGGACGAGTTTGGTCTGTTCGGCAGATGAAGGTTCAAAACGCGGGCGGCGTTCCACCAAATACTGCTTCGCCAGATGATAATAGCGGCGGCAGTTGGCTTCATTTTTATTGACGATTTTAGCGATAGCGGCGTAATCGTAATCAAAGACTTCGCGCAGAAGGAACACCGCCCGTTCCACTGGTGATAAATTTTCCAGCAGCACCATGAAGGCCATCGACAGCGTTTCGGTTTCGTCCGGTTCAGGGCTGGCGGCTTGTTCGGTGAAAATCGGTTCGGGCAGCCATGTGCCGATATATTGTTCGCGTTGGGTTTTGGCGGACTTTAGTTGGTCGAGGCACAGTCGAGTGACAATCGTCGTCAGATAGGCTTTGGGCGACTGAATATCTTTGTCGTGGCTGTTCTCGTAGCGGATAAAGGCTTCCTGCACCATATCCTCGGCTTCCATCGCACTGCCCAACATGCGATAGGCAATTGAAAACAGGAGATGACGATATTGTTCGTAGAGTTCGCTATTTACTGAGGCCATTTCATTGCATATCTCCACCGACGGCTATTTTTACATCATACAAGAAAAATGGGGCCTACTAGAAGTAAGCC
>JACDGI010000967.1 GCA_013821665.1 Anaerolineae bacterium | reverse complement strand
AGATATGAGCGCTTATGGGCCAAAAACCTTTAGCGGTAGTGTGACCCCGCCCAAATTCGGTGATACAACCATCCCTGAACAATGGGTTGGCTCGGTAATGTGGCACAAGCCAAAAGGCTATTCTCATTATCGGATGCTGCGCTTGTTGGGCATCTGGGCATTAGGCAAAGGAACGACGACACGCATCGTCATTGGCGAAAAGCGTTTAGCCTTTAACGCGCCTGTCTTTAACCCTGAGTCGTATTACCACCACATCAAGCGCAAGTTCGACATTTTCTATGAAGGAAACGCCCGCCCGCCGCTGAAGGACTCAGAAGGCAGGCTGTTATACGACGCAATCTACCATGAAGGGGAGCGACTTGAAACGCGCAGCACCTTACGAGGCGTACTACGCGAGTGGATTGACGCTTATAAACCGGATATGAATGAGTCTGACAGCAACCTAATCCCCTAGCAAGCCTTCAAATATTTCGCCATCTTCACCATCATCAATATGTTCACGACGATTACGCCGCCGCTGAGTCTTTAGGTCAGGCGTGGGTGTGGTGACATGGGTTGTCGAAAACGCACTGGCATTAATTTCTGGCGTGGGTGTCGCCGGAGTCGTGTGGATCGAAGGGTTTGCCTGACCTTTCCGGTTGGCAACCGCCGCATCAAAATCAACCGACTTGGCGGCAGCGTGGAAATCAGGCCGCTCAACCGTTTGCGTCCGTACCGTCGTTTCCTTGACTTCGGTGGGGTCTGTCACCGAGCGCAGCACCATATTGGCGACACCGAATATACTGGTCTTCATCAGACGAATCAGCAAAAAAGAACAGAGCAAAATCATAACCGCGACGATACCGCAAAGGCTGAGCAATCCGATTGCCGTCTGGTTACTCACAGAAGCACCTCGATAGAACTTATTAACGAACTACAGTGCTATTTTACACCAACAGTGGGGCAACTGCCGACTGAATTTTGATGAGTGTTTGTTCCAATACCATTTCAGGATCAATTTCGGTAGCAAGCGTGTCGTAATCAATAACGATGCCCTTCCACGGATCACGCACGAAGCGGGCAGGTGCTGGTAACTTCACATCAAAATAACTTTCGGGCAGTGGCGAGGCATAGGAATAAATATACGGGCGCAGGAATCCGGCACTACCGGGAGAGAAACCGAAATTCAAATGTGGGTCGCTGCGTTCTTCGTCGCCGCGTTTGAACCACAAGAACGAGAAATCAAAGCCATGTGGGAAAACGACAATTGGCGACATATTGCCGATCAAGCGGGCGCGGAAACGAGCGATAGCGGAGTAAATATTATAGAGTGCCTGTTGATACTCAGCGGCAGTTTTCGCATCGACGGTCAAGGATGTTTGATCCGCAATAGAGGCACGATCCACATTCGCAGGAGGATGTCCAGCATCGGCCATCGCCTTTAAAACAGCGTCAGTGAGCGTCGCTTGTGTGTGCCCTTGAAGTAAGACTGTCGAAACTGTACCTTCTGGGCAGGTATAAACCACACTCGATTGTGTGAGGTTAAGCTGAAGTTCACCACCATCGTTCAGACGACCGGAAGTGAGACCATCCTTGATGATATAAAGTCCAAGGTGAGCATAATTGGGCAGCGGTTGGACGCTAACCTTTTTAATGCCACCGACCACTTGCGCCGCCAGATGCAGCGATTGACGGGTAACATCCCAATTTTGCAAGGCAGGTAGTGACATGCTTGATCTCCTGATAACTCTCAGACTAATACACATGAGACTGATGAGGGTGGGTAGATGTTACATCAGCCGTTAGCCTTCGGTCACATATTGAATTAACCAATCCATCCTTGCCACTGTTCGCTCAAGGGCTTACCCAGCGCACGGAGATAGATGTCACATTTGCCACAGAAGATGAACATGGACTCGCGATGGGCGCGGAACTGACCACCGAGCGGCATCGGCCAACCGCGATCAACGCTGTTTGAGGCGGTGTCAGAAGCACTCGGATAAACAACTTGAAAATCTTCTTCGGGGATGGCACTGAGGACAGTATCAAATTCCTCGTCTAGCGCCTTGTACCACGCCTTCAACTTTTCGACGCTAGTGGCTAGGCCTTGCTCGGTGTTATGTTTATCCCACACCAGCTTACGTGTCTTGAACGAATCAATATATGAGCGTTCCACGTTGCCCATATAAAGGCACAATTCGCCTAATGTTGCGTTATTCGGAAATTTGAAAGCCAGATCAGCGTCTGTCAGCGTTTCCATCATTTTCGTACGCAGCGCCGTTGTACCATGTAGTTGGGTGAGGAGTACTTCAGGTTTCATTTTTATTTCCTTATTAAATATTTTTCCGTTAAGGTACATTTTAATATCCCGCTGCGGGTTGAGCAAGGTATTTTCGAACACTATATTATCAAATGGATAGTTTTAACAGAAATAAACTATTCGCTCATTGTTGGTGAGGGCTACCCCACCCCTAAAT
>JACDGI010000181.1 GCA_013821665.1 Anaerolineae bacterium | reverse complement strand
CCCATCTACTGGGTTCTACAGAAGTAGGGGTTGGGGATGCCTGAGAAAATACGGTTGTCTTTATTATACGTGGATGATCATTCTGCGTGTAGGGTGCTAAAACGGAAGCTGTCCGAAGTCCTTTGCCAGCACAGTTGCCCCCGCTGCGATCAGCGCTTGATTACCACTTGCCGGGTTATCAAGTGTATAAACCGGACGACCCTGCTGGCTTGCGAAACGCGCTGCGTACATGGCCCCACCATCAATAGCTGTCTCCACCACGATTACACCCTCGCTCAACCCTGTGATAATCCGATTACGTGCTACCAAACTTGCTGGACTGGTCGTATTCCCCGGATTGATCTCGCTAAGCACACAGCTTTCAAGCATAATTTTCTCGGCCAACCGCTTATGCTCAGCCGGATAGATATTCAACACACCGCATCCCAACACCGCTAACGTGCGTCCCTCCGGCTGGATGATGGCCCCGAAATGCGCTGCTGAATCGATCCCGAAAGCTAACCCGCTAATGATCGTATAGCCCCGCTCAACCAGATAGGTACTCAGGTTTTGGGCGAAGTTTCGGGCTTCATCAGTTGGGGTTCGTGTACCCACAATCGCAAGGCTTTTTTCAATCTTGAGGTTGTGCCCCCGCACAAATAACGTAGGCGGAGCATCCTCAAGTGCCTTCAGTTGCAGCGGATAATCCCCATCGCGCATCGTCAGAACACGCACGCCTGCCAGTCGCCAATTTCTGAGCGATTCTTCGACATGTTTCAGGTTGATGGCCTTTATACTTTGGGCGATCTTTGGCCCGACTCCCGGCACTTGCTGTAAAGCCTTTACATCAGCCTTTAAAATAGCGGTTGTATCGCTGTCAAAGTGCGTAAGAAGCGCTTGTAACGTTTTGTTGCCGATACGTCCGGTGAGACTTAAGGCAATCCATCCGACATCATTCATTCGGTTTCGTAGTATTCAATGATTGAGATCAAAATACTGTTGATGTAGGTATTAACCTGCCGTAACAAATGACTCCAATCTGATGCCGAGTTGCGCGTTGGAGTAATCTCCGACCAATTGAGTACCGAGTTGACAACAAAATCGCTAAAGTAGAAAAACCCTCTAACCGCATCCGGTAATTTGAGGTCTTCTTGACTCAACAATGCTGCGTAATTCTTGCCAGTGGTAATGGCTGTGGCAAGCTGCTCATCCGGCGCACCCGCTCCCAGATACTTACGCAAGTTCTCCATTGTATGCATACCCTCTTGCCGAAGGCTGTTGCGTGTCTTCTCAGAGAGATTTTCGTACCAACCCATGTGGTTCAGCGTTCCGCCACCGACTTGCATCCGCGCATGTCCCAGCGCATTCTGGATAATGAGCTGCACTTCCAGAGGCTCAATCTCACTCGCAGATTGGGAATGTCGTAGGACATCCACTTTTCGAAAACGCCTGTGACCGCCCGGTGTTCGGCGCGAAGGTAAATCGCCGTTATCCGCCCATATACGAACAGTAGCAGGATGTACGCCCAGCAATTCGGCTGCGTGACGCAAACTAATCCATTCTGATTCATTCATAAGGCTATCCGATTCGTAGGCTGTTTATCATTCCTACACAGTATAACATTTGTCAGCTCATGCTTTCAGTATCAATCGTCATTTGAATCAAAAATCCCGGACATCTCAAATCATCCGGGATTTATGACTTGAAAACGCTATCTCTGATTAGCTGCTTGCTGGCCGCGCTGTAAGTGTTACTGGAATGGTAAGCTGTTGTCCATCACGCAGTACGCTCAAGTTAATCTTCTGACCCGGTTCCGTGTGGATCGCCAGATAAGACACCAATCCGCTCATATCGGTGATGTTAATTCCGTCAATAGCGGTGATAATATCAGCCGAAGTCGGAACATTTTCACCGTTAATTTCGGTAGGCGCTGAAGCCGTCTTTAGGCCAGCAAGTGCCGCTGGGCCGCCTTGCTCGACACGGCTCACGACCACGCCACGCGTATTATTGGGGATCTTAAGGGCCTGGATCAAGGCGAGGTCAAGGCTGGATGCGCCCTGAATGCCCAGATAACTGTAGTCAATACTGCCCTTATCAATCAGGATTTGCGATACACGCTTGACCAAATTGCTAGGAATAGCAAAACCAACACCGGAATTGCTACGGGTCTCGCTCAAAATTTGTGAGTTAACACCTACAACTTCGCCCTGCAAATTCAACAATGGGCCACCACTGTTACCGGGGTTAATGGCTGCATCCGTTTGGATGACCGAACCGACCGAGTATTTCGTCTGACCACCAATGGTGCGGTCAAGGGCGCTGACAATACCAGTCGTCAGAGTCCAACGTTGGCTGAACGGGCTGCCGATTGCCATCGTCGTTTCACCGATGAACAGCTTATCCGAATCACCAAAAGTCACCGGTGTTAAGCGCTCAGCCGGCAAATCAACTTTGATGACGGCCAAATCTGAGTCGGGATCAAGGCCGACTACTGTGCCTTTAACAATCGTACCGTCAAGGAAATTGACCTCGATTTGGCTTGCATCCGCAACCACATGGTCGTTGGTGACAATATCACCATTTTTGTCGACCACAAATCCGGTGCCGCTCGCACCAAATTGTGAACCATCGGAGGATGTACCACTCACATTGATGGATACAACCGACGGGCTCACACGATTATAGATGTCAGAAAAATAGCGTTCGTTCTCGGTTGTTGCTGCTGAAACCGGAACAGCCGTTGCTTGCTGTTGGGGTAACAAATAAACTGAACTAGCCGACGTACTCATGACCGTCGTGCCAATTACAAAGCCAATTGCGACCAACAATAGCGCTCCAACAATAAATAGTGCGCGCTTTGGATGATTACTGGACATTATTTACTCTCCATCGGTAGGGCTAAAACGTTGCCAGAAGTATTTTAACAATGCTATTAGAATAGGCTTCATCTATGAGAGGTGGCTGAATTCAGAGTTAAGCATTTATCAACGATAACGATTTATTTCAAGCTGGTATATGGACAATACCAATGCAATATGTGATTAGGGTACTAAATAGTTTAAGGTCTTGCCACGCGCCAACGTCAGAAGCTGATCGATACATTCTTGGAGATGAGTCTGTAAACCCAATAAGCTGCGTGGTAATTCGGTCTCGTTTTGAGCCAGTGCAATCGCCTCCGCAATATGATTAGCGTAACGCAGGTAAAGTATTTCGTCGCCATGATTGGTCTCGAAACAGGCCGCTGCCCCTGCCCCGATAACGCAAGCGTAAGATGTAGCCTCTACCTGCTTCCATTCCAGCGAATCGCCCTCGTTGATGAGTGTGGCAGTAATCGCATCCACCAGAATATCATCAAAGTAATCTCGCATTCGGATGCGCGAGTCGAGCAGCGTCGCAATGGTCACAAATTTCATCAGTGTTGGCAAGGCGCGAGCTGCTGTTACTTGACCTAAAGCGAAAGCCGTTTGTTCAGCCGACAACCACTGTGACCATTTTCCATTGGCTTGTGCCGCTTGAATCAGCAGCGAATCACAACCTCTTAACTGGCTTTTGTCCATAAATGGCTGATACTCCATCAATGAACCTTGCGTTAAAGGTGTTGCGATTTCGGTAAACCACAAACGCGGTTGGAACACACTGATTGGTCGGAACACACAGCCCCCGTTGCATCATAAGTCTCTCTCCTCATTGTATGCTCGGAAGACCGCCGCAATTCTTAAGATCAATGAAAACAGGGAACAATAGGTTCCCTGTTTTGATAACGATCAATATTCTCGCCTACTGCTTACAAGCTATCCAAGTGACGGACAGTTATCAAAAGGTGTGACGGTATCGGCACGTACCCAACCCTTAATTTCGCTGCTGCTTTCGATGACCACATAAATGTAGTACCACACGCGCCCATCATCGACACTGCGATCTTGACGCAGCACATCGGCGGATGCCCGAACCGGCAAGTTACCGATAAGAAGCCCCTTCACACTGGCTTGCGCTCGCACATTGATACCGGCTGACGTGTTGTTAAAAATACGGCACAAAACAGGTGGCGTATTCGTAACGGTTGGCGTTTCGGTGATAGTCGATGTCATGCTGGGTGTATAAGTCGGCGTTATCGTCGGCGTATGCGTTGGTGTCGCCGTTTCGGTTGGCGTAAGTGACGCTGTAACCGTGAAGGACGGTGTGATGGTTGGTGACGGTGTATAAGTCCACGTCGGTGAACTGGTTCCGGTGGGCGTGAAGCTGGCGGTGGAAGTCATACTCGGCAGCGGTGTATCACTGGGTAAGGGCGTGATGCTCGGCGTTGGCGTAATCGTCGGCGTAGAAGTAGGCGGCGGAAACAGCACAGGCGACCACACCCCGCGTGTTGCGAACAGTGTGATAATTCCTAGGATGATAATGCCACCAATGATACTGCCGATCCTGACCGAACTGCGACGACGTAAGGCTTTCAGGCCGTTTTCTGCGCGGATAATTTCCGAGCGTCGCCCCAAAACCCTAAACGGATCTTCATGCAGGGCGGAAATCCATGCCTCCGCATCACCGACATGATTTTCTTCAATCGCAAACTCCGCCCGTTCAATGTAGCGCGATAGCAAATCGCTGACGACGTTGCGGTAGCGCTCGTCTTGCGCATAATCGCGCAGACCAGCCAACATCGACCGTGCCTGAGAAAGTTCGTTATCAAAGTTCTGGGCGATTAACGCAGATGCGCGTTCGATGACCTGTTTGGCACGCTGCATGTCGCTGGCTGTGGCGCGGGTTTCCAAAAGTAGACCT
Organism: Anaerolineae bacterium; assembly: GCA_013821665.1. Lineage (GTDB taxonomy): Bacteria > Chloroflexota > Anaerolineae > Aggregatilineales > Phototrophicaceae > CFX2. The sequence goes on along the minus strand of JACDGI010000181.1, from coordinate 7,124 downwards.
GATAGCGCACTATCGCTGGGATCGAGTTTGGTTCCCAACTCTAAAAGTGTTAGCGCCTCATTGGTCAGTGATAAGCGTTCGTCCAAGCGATTGCCATTTTGGGCACGGCTGAGCGCCGTTTGGGCCTGATCATTAAGCTGGGTTTTGATGCCATTCAAGCGATTATTGGCCGTTTGAGTGAGCTGAGCCAGCCGTTGGCTATCCGGCAAAATTTGGCGCACCCGCATTAGAATGCTCAACACATTTTGCAGTTGAGCGACCTGTTCTTGCAGAGGCCCATTCAACATGCTCAGTTGTACCGAGGCCTGATCGGTATCCTGCTGAAGATGGCGCAAGGTTTCGATGCGTTCTTCAGCCTGTGGATCATTAGGAACAACCCGCAATGCACCTTCATATTTGAGAAGCGCCTCTGACCAATTATCAGTCTTGATGAGGCGGTCACCATCCATCAAGAGTTCGCGTGCCAGCGCTAAATCTTGAATATCGAGTAAGGCTTGCTCGGCATCTTTCCAGCTTAAAATACCGCTGCGTTCGGCTAAATCACGCGCTTCGCGGTAGAGTTTTTCAGCCTCGTCATAATTACCGGCACGTACCAACGAATTGGCACGGTTATAAGCCACCCGTGCATCAAATGGGATGCGGTGGTCGGGCACAACACCACGAATAAGATTGTCTTCGGCTTTTTGCCGGTATTCCAAAGCCGTTGGATTACCGGGTTGGTGCGTCAGTATACGGTTCGCCAGATCGACCGTTTGCTGGTAATCACCGGCATAATAGGCTTGTGTTAAATCTGAAATCATCTCATCAACATCCATCGCGTTATAGCCACCGTTGCCGCGTCCCGGCATACGTCGGGCAGGTGTGGATGTATCTTGATAGATTTCTTCTTCGGGGGCTGGATAACCGGACGAACTTGGATAAGAACGCGCGGGTTCAACGGCTGTAGGGATAGCCGGTGCAAGTGCTGTTGTGGTCGTCGCAGCCGGACGTTGTACCCCATAACGCGTATATAAATCGTTTACGCGTTGGGCGGCTTGTTGACTGCGTCCTGATGCCTCTTGCAAAAGACTAATGACATCTGCATCCTGCGGACTTAGCTCTAAGGCTTCCGCCAGAATATCAATCGCTTCATCAACATCATCATCATCGCCAGCAATTTCGATGCGAATGCGGGCGCGTCGAACTAATCCGCGAACGGTGGCTGCGGTGGGAGAAGTTGGACTACTTAAACGTGCCAACTCGCCAAAAAGGGCTTGTGCCGCAGCTTCATATGCTGTATTTTTCGCATCAGTGAGGAGCGTTCGCGCGGTTCGTTCCAATTGGGTAATATCAGTGGATTCTCCGGCTTGTGCAGCATTTTGTATTTGCTGCCGAAGATCATCCAGCCGTTCTTGTAAATTACTTGCCATGCATCCTTCTTCCTCTACTCGACTCATGAAAGTTACCCTATTTAAGGGGTAGGAGCAAGGGACATATTTTTAATATGTTTGCTGGGGCGGGATGTGATAAAATAGAGATTAGGGAGAAATGGGAGTAAACAATGACCTTTCCTATACGCATCGTTCCACGTTACCGCTTGTTGTTGCGCTATGACATACATCCTGACGCAATGGATACCTACTACGAGTTCATTATGAATGAATTTATTCCCGCGCTACAGAGCATGGGGTTGTATATGGCTGGCGTTTGGCATACCGCTTATGGCGCATATCCCAACCGGCAGGTCGAATTTATCGGAGACAGTCGCGAAATCTTTCGTGAGGTTTTGCAAAGCGAGCGCTGGGAAATCCTCGAAACCAAATTGCAAACTTACACACTCCATTATGAGCGCAAACTTGTCCGCTACCGTCAGGATCGCTTCCAGTTTTGATCACCTTTGTTGCCGCACGGTTCATGTTCGTTAGTTAGAAGGTCATCTTTATGGATCACTTAGTTTTAATAGTGGACGATGATCCGCATACTTTATTGTTATGGAGCGCGGTCATTAAGCCATCTGCCGTCAGCGTGATTCAAGCGAGCGACGGTGCCCAAGCGTTGGCTATTTTGGAGCAGCAAACACCAACAATTTTGCTACTGGACATGTTGATGCCCTTTGTAAGCGGGCAAGATGTTCTGAATTATGTCGCGAAAACACCACGCCTCGATAATATGTACGTGGTCGTCATTAGCGCCCACCGGCAGCCCGACTCAAACCCACTTGCTCGTGCTAATGCTGTTTTACTTAAACCTATTCGTCCCGTTGAAATCCGCGAATTACTTCAGCAGGCAATTTCTCGTTCAATTTAGCGCTTCTGATGTTTGTTATTTATGAATATGGTCTGAATTTAGCATCAGTAAGCGTTATACTGACGTTGATTATGGTTGTCGCCCGACTTAAATCATGTAGAATCAAGTTTTAAGATACGCATAATGGCTAGTGAGAAGTTTAATGGCTTTTGATTTTGAAGCGCTGGTTGGGCATCTTTACGTGGTCGGTGGTCGCTCTTTATCCACGCAGCCACCGGGGATGCTGGTTGAAGTCGCACCCAAGAAAGCCGCTCGTGGACGCGAACTGGATACGATTTTTGTGCTGGTCACACCGTCCGGTGATGTGACGGCTCCGGCTGCATTTTATGACCAGATGGCAAACCTCGCGGCTGAACGTTACTTCAACAGTAACGGTGGTGTCACGGCTGGTTTACGCACGGTTTTCAATTCGCTTAACCAAGATTTAGTTGACCATAACGGCGAAGGCAAGCGGCACTACGAGGCCAACCTTGTCTGTTCGGTGCTTAAAGATAACGAAGTCTTTCTGGCGCGGGCGGGGGCGGGAGTTGCGCTTTACCGCCATATGGGAGAAATGCAACCGTTTCCAACCGACTTTAGTAATGACGAGGCGCTTTACGGCCCGCCGTTGGGTGTGCAGCCTGTCCCCGATATTAAGATGACCCGTTATGGTGTCATGCAGGGCAGCCGTTTGGTGATGTCCGACTCGCGGCTGGCGGATTTAGATATGGGACGGATGACGGCAGCACTTTGTACCAACGAGATTGCCGATGTCCTGGCGGGTTACAAAGAAATGGTATCGTCACAAGTAACGTTGATGGCGATTGAGTTCGTGCCGCCTGAAACGCCATCACCTGCCTCGGTTAAAGATGCCCGTTCATCCTCACGAGCGCCATCAACCAGCGCCCCATTGCCATCACCTGTAACGGCACCGACTACAACTGAAACGCAAGCCAGCGCTGAAGAAGCCGCTGCACCATCGCGACGTGTGAATGGCGTGTTAGTGGCGCAGCTCAAAGTGATTGCGGGTGCAATTTCGCTATTCTTCTCAAGATTGCTGGGGAACTTTAGCCGAATCCTTGACCGCGTTTTTCCACCGCCACCGGAAGGCAAACGCGGATGGTTCCGAACATCAACGGCTGTCGCTATCAGCATCATTATTCCGATTGCGGTGGTTATTTTGGTGGCGTGGTTCGGACTCTCGTCAACCGACCAGACCGAATTTGAAACATGCGTCGGTAATGCAACAAAAGCCGCAAACCTCGCCCGAAGCATTAATTCGACAGATAAGGCGGGCACATTAGCGGCTTGGGACGCGGTCGTCAGCCAGACCAATAAGTGCGACAAGATGCGCCCAAATGATCCAACCATGCTTTCATTGGTACGCGAGGCACAGACTGTTAAAGATGCGCTGTTCCAGATTGACCGCCGACATGCGGTGACGTTGAAATCCTTCCAGAACGCTAACCTCACCCGTGCAGTGTTGCAGGGACAAGATTTATATGTGCTGGACTCGCAAAACCAACTGGTTCAGCGCATCTCTTTGAAGACCAATGACGATGGTACCGTTGAAGCAGCGTCCAGCGAACCGATGGCAGCGCTGCGACGTGGCGCAGTGGTCGGCCAGTACCGTGTATCAGACCTGATTGATATTGTTTGGTCAGATGACACGACACAAATTACGGCGCTCGATAAACAAGGTTTGCTGATCCAATGTTCGCCACGTTTCCGGCAAGACTGTCAGGTGCAAAAGTTACTGCGCAGCGAAAATTGGGTAAATCCAATCAAGATGGAGTTATGGGAAGGTCGTTTGTACTTACTTGACCCCGGAGCGAACCAGATCTGGCGTTACGACAGCACCGGCGGCAGCTTTGCAAGTTCCCCCATCGAATACTTTTCTGGCGATACACGGCCTCAAATCCAAAACGCAGTGGGTTTTGGTATATATTCGAGCGGGACGACAGGTGGCTCGGTCTTCATTTTGACGGGCGACGGACAGACAACCAAGTGGCTAGGCGGTAAGCAAACGCCATTTGTGTATGCCGGTTTCCCGGATGGGCAGCAACTTGCAGGCGCGGACTCGTTTTACCTCAATCCTGATCCGATTGGTCAGGGATTATTTATAACGCAGCGTTCCAGCCGGACAATCTTTGAAACATCCCTTTCGGGCACATGGTTCGGCAGTTACCAAGTTTATGAGGAAGACAATTTCGCCGCGTTGAACGACGTGGTTGCGGACGCGAACCTGCAACTGATCTATGCCCTATCGGGTAACTCGGTCTTTATGATCGACCAGAAGCATCCCGCTCAGTAGGGTAAGCGTAGGCTACAATTGCGCTTGACTTGCGCTATAATGCCGGTAGTTTTGGCTTTGTAGAGTGAGTAGTTTTATGCGTATTCCTGCATGGTTGTTCATCGTTGGTATTGTCATTTTGATGGCGGCAACCGCCATTTTATCCCTCGTATCCTTTAGTGTTGCCCGACAGGTCGCGATTGATGTCGGGAATAATACAGGGCCATCGAGTGGTGTCATTAATGTAGCGACTTTTCCAACCCCGACGCGCGTGCCTGTTCAATCCCTCTCGACAAAGATTGCGCCGGTTGGTGGGGCAAATACGAGTACGGTCGCAACGGCGGTTTCCACATCGGTGGCAGTTGTACCGGTAGTGCAGCCGACTTTGGATTTGGCACCCGAATGGACGGACACCAAACGCATTAACCTGCTTCTGCTGGGTATTGACCAGCGCAGCGCGTTAAATGATCCCGGACCTTTCCGTACAGACACGATGATGATTGTGAGCATCGATCCGATACGCAAGACGGCTGGCATCCTGTCAATCCCACGCGATTTGTGGGTGAGCATCCCCGGCTTTAAACAAGAGCGTATCAATAACGCCAACTTCCTCGGTGATGCCAATGGCTATCCGGGAGGCGGGCCAGCGCTGGCAGCCGAAACCGTGCGCCAAGTTTTCGGTATCCCAATCGACAAGTATTTGCTCATCAATTTTGATGTGTTCACCAAAGTGGTCAGTACCATCGCGCCGGATGGTGTACAAGTATGCCCGAACGAAGCGATCCATGATCCAAATTATCCTGATGCGGGTAATGGCTTCCTGACAGTTGACTTTCCGGCGGGATGCCAAGTTTTGAACGCGGAAAAACTGCTTCAATATGCACGGACACGGCATGGCGCAACCGATTTTGACCGTGCGGGTCGCCAGCAAGAAGTAATGCGGGCTTTACGTGAAAAGGTGCTGAGCGTAGGTGGCGTTACCCAATTTATCGGTCAAGCGCCCAAGCTCTATACTGATTTGACAGGCGGGTTTAAGACCAACCTTTCGTTGGATGAAATCCTGCAACTCGGTTCGTTGGTGACACAAATTCCGAAGGATAACTTTCACTTCGGTGTGATGAGTTACCTATTCGTGGATCAAGCTAAGACGACTACCGGTGACGACGTACTGATTCTGAAAACGAACGCGGTACGGACTTTGCTCCAGCAGGTTTTTAACCCTGAAGTGAGTACATCCCTGTCTGATTTGCGATCCCGTGCGGATGCCGAGAAGGCCAGCATCGTGGTACTCAATAATACCGATCAGCTAGGGCTAGCAGGAAAGGTGCGCGATTGGCTGGCGGGTAAACAAGTGACCATCGCTGAGGTGGGCAACATGCCTTCGTCGACCAACACCAATACCATTATTCGTGTTTATACGGGTAAGTTGTGGACGGGCAAGTATCTGGCAGCTTTGCTGGGCTTATCAGAAGACCGTATTCAACAGGGCGGCGACGGCTTAACAAGCAAGGATGTGTCGATTGTGGTGGGGCCGGATATTGAGCCGATTTTGAGCAGTCCGTGAGTTGGTCGATAAGTAGGTTATCGCAAGTAACAAGCCAACCCCTACCCTAACCCTCCCCCGTATACAGGGGAGGGAACCAGACAAATACAATGGTTTGTCGGCTTACAACTTTCGCGAAGTCACTTATAACTTGTTTGGAAGTCAAAAACGTCGTTCGAAAGAGCGGCGTTTTTGATTGGTGATGAAATGCTGCAAATGTTGCAGTTTGTGCCATACTTCCGCCGAAATGGCAGGCGGCTGGCTCGGTCAATGCCGCCGAATTGACACTTTTGCGTGGCGGCTGGCTCGGCTGATGCCGCCAGTGCAGCGGCTGGCTCCCGTGTGTCCGCCGCTGCACTTTGTGCCATTTGTGCATGGCGGATGTACGGGAGCATTCCGCCAAAGCGTTATAAGTGGCAAGTGGCAAGTTACAAGATAAATGCAAGCACAAAGACTTTTTTACCACGATGACGCAAAGGAGATGGGGTAGAGAAAAGGTAGAATAAAACATAGGTTAATTATAGAACAAAAGGGCTAAAAAGTCAAGCATTTGGAGGCAGGGTAGTGAGTTCGAGCTTACACACCCCACCCCCAACCCCTCCCCGAAGTATCAGGGAGGGGGAGAAAATCAAAAAAATTGTTGGGCAAAGGACGGTAATTAAGAGCTGAAAACGCGCTTCGGAATGACACGTCCAGTTTTGGTCATATATTGTTGATATTGGTCACCAAATTGTTGCAGCATCATCTGCTCTTCCTTTGGCACGCGCAGAAAATACAATAGAGCAAAGCCTACAAGTCCGCCCAAACCCGCGACCCAGTTGGATAAAAAGAGCGCCTGAGCAAAATACATGAGCCAACTTGCGCTGTACATAGGGTGACGAACATATTGATAGAGGCCACCCGTAATGAGTTTGTGCGAATCATGTATTTCCAGTGATGACGACCAATTGCGTCCGAGGTCGACATGTGCACGCCAGAAGAGATAAAGGGCAAGCGCCATCAAGGCAATTCCCAGACCAACCA
>JACDGI010000180.1 GCA_013821665.1 Anaerolineae bacterium | reverse complement strand
GTGCAGGGCGTGCCATCGCTAAATGTCACACCTGAATGAATTTTGAATGTCCATGTCAGTCCATCGTCAGACACTTTCCAGCTTTCGGCCAGACCGGGCATGACATTATTCCCATCGGCGGCCTCGACCAAAGTTTCATACATGAGACCTTTGGGCGCATAACCATAAAGGCTGGTGGTCGGGTTGAGAACATCAATAATGTAATTGGTGCCGATAGTGAGTTTAGTTTTGTCTTGTGCGTGTACTGCGACCATGCAAAATGACGTAAGAACCAATAAGATGAGCAGTCGAAATAGGCGTTTTGGCATATTCATAAACATCTATTTTCTCGTAATGATTCAGGTGAGGCGATAATAGACGTAATAGCATAAATTTGCAACCTATTCACAGGCTTATTTCTAAAGCTATTTGCGGTGGGTTGGCTACTCTGATGAGAGATTAATCGTTTTTCTCATTGAAAATATTTTGCGTGGGGAATAAATTGAAAGCAGCACGCCCAGAATGATCAGAAGCCCGCCAATAATCAGTGGGGGCAGGATTTGCTGCTTGAGTAGGATGACACTCAGTACCGTGCCGACAAAAGGTTGGGCGAAAAATGTCAGCGAGGCAACGGAGGCATCAATGAGGGCGAATGCGCGATTCCACAACCACATCGCACCTGCTGTTGAGATTACCCCCAAGTAAAGAATGCCGAGAATCGTGCCCATATCAACGGAGCCAACGGGACGTGTTTGTAATTCGATGACCGCAGCAGGGATTGTCAATAATAAGCCGCCAATAAAGGCGATAAAAGTGACCACCAGCGTATCGATTTTGTTACTCACGCGGCGAATGAGGATTGAATACAGACCCCATGTAATGGCCGCTATCGCCAGCGCCAAATTGCCACGAAATGTGGCTGAGCTAAAGTCAGCTTTACCGGGGTCAATAATGACGAGAACACCCACAGTTGCTAGCACAACGGCGGCAATCCGTTGAAGAGTGAGCTTTTCGCGTAAGAGTAGGGCGGCAAATACCAAAATAAAGGCGGGTGATGCGCTGGTCACAAGTGAGCCATTGATGGCAGAAGATTGGTCAGTGCCCACAAATTGCGCTCCGACACTTATTCCAAAGCCAAGTAATCCGATGCCGATGAGTTGCAAGATTTGCGATCTACTGGGTTTCTCCAAGCGCGCCCGCTGAAGATACACCATCATGCCCAGCACCAGTATGCCAAGCAGCAAACGGATGGTCAGCAGCGTAAATGGGGGAACCGTTTTGAGTACGACATCCGACACGACATACATGCCGCCCCAGATGGCTGCTGCTAATAACCCATAGACGATGCCGCGTACCAAGTTGGTTTGTTTCATGAAATTGGCTCGTAATTGTACTTGACAAGGCTCACTTGTGACTTTTTGTAATACATGTTATTCTCCACCGCTTGTATCACAGGTATCAAGTTGACAGAATCTAAGAGAATTATTTGACTATTTTTTCTGGTGATTTGGCACTTGCGGTACATAAGAATATCCACGTGTAGCTGATTACACAATTTTATGGAGAGACATATGAAGACTAAACGTTACTTTCTTTTTGTAATACTAGCATTGGTTGCTTTGGCTCTTAGCGCCACAATTGCTGGTGCTCAGGACGCGAAGGTTATTAAAATTGCCTCGCAAAGCCCACTTTCTGGCGGTCAATCGCTTGCCGGTACAAGTATGCGTAACTCAGTTGAGATGGCAATCAATGATCTGAAGCAACCGCTGGTTGACTTAGGTTACGATGTTCAGTACGTACCCTTTGACGATCAAGCGACGGCAGATGTCGGCGTTTCCAATGCTCAAAATATGGTTCAAGATCCTGCGATTTTGGTGGTCATCGGTCACTGGAACAGCGGTGTCGCTATTCCTTCTTCGGAAGTCTACCAAGCGAACAATTTGGCTATGATATCGCCCGCAAACACCAACCCCGGTGTGACCTCACGTGGCTTGACCGTTGTGAACCGCGTTTGCGGTCGTGACGACAACCAAGGCCCAACAGGCGCGAAGTTCCTCGCCAAGCTTGGTACGGTGAAGAGTGTTTATGTTCTGCATGACAAGACTCCATATGGTCAGGGTATTGCCGACTTCTTCCAAAAAGAAGCTGCCACAGACGGTATTACCGTTTTAGGTTTCGAAGGTACTGAAGAAAAGTCGAACTTCGACAGCATCATTCAGCCAATCCTCGCCCAAAGCCCGGATGCGATTTACTTCGGTGGTATTTACGACCAAACAGCCGTGTTCCTAAGCCAAGCTCGCGCAGCCGGTTACAAGGGCATCTTTATGGGTCCCGATGGAACTGATAACTCGGATTTTGCGAAGTTAGCTGGTGATGCTGCGGTTGGAGTGTATTATACGTCAGCCGCTGGCCCGGCCTCGGTTTACCCGGATGCGGCCAAGTATTTCAGCGACTATAAGACTAAGTATGGTTCAGAACCACAACCCTACGGTCCAGAATCGTATGATGCAACCGCAATCGCGTTGAAGTCTTTGGAAATTGCCGCGAAGCTGGCCGGTGGATTGCCCACTCGCGCACAGGTTGCTTCGGTTGTTCGTGCCACCAGTGACTTCAAAGGTTTGACTGGCAGCATCACCTTTGATGCTTACGGTGACCGCGCCTCTGCGAACTACTATGTATTGCAGGTCGGTAGCGCCGATCCGACGCAATGGTCCACCAACAAGATTTTGGATACTGTTTCGGTTGACTCACCGTACACAGCACTTCTGAAGTCCATGTCAGGTAGCTAGTACACGCGCGAATAATCGTGGCGGTGGTGTTGTACTTCTCAAAGGTGCAACCCGCCGCTTTTTTTTAGATCTCACTCAACGGAGCATGTTTTATGGTTTCAAATCGGGCTATTTCGAGTTGGCTGTATCGTTACGTCATTTTACCGCTTGGGCAAATGCTGATTTTCATCTTGATTGCAGCGGTGATTATGACAGTGTTCGCTTATATACTTGCTATTTTATTTCCTGAACCTCGCCCAAATATCGTACTTGCCACCCAAATTGGTCGACAACTACCCGGTATGATTATCAGCGGCGTAACGATTGGCTTTGTCTATGCGATGATCGCTCTAGGCTACACTTTGGTATATGGGGTTCTAAAATTTATTAATTTTGCTCACAGTGAAATTTTTATGTTTGGTGGCGTTATCGGTTTCGAGGTGCTGCGTCGCATTACCGACGCGGGTTTCGTCCAATCGTGGAGTCCGGTCATCCTTGTAATTGTGATCATTGCAGCCTCGATGTTAGGCAGCGGACTGTTGGCAGTAGTGGTCGAGCGTGTTGCTTATCGGCCTTTACGCGGCGCTCCGCGCTTAGTTCCACTAATTTCCGCAATTGGTATTTCGTTCTTCTTACAAGATCTTGTTCGCGCTTATGAGGCTGTAGCTCGCAACGCTTTCCAACTTACGTATCCTGTTTCAAATATTCCTGCTTTAAGTACACCGATTACGTTTACAATCGGTCAAGTGCCTGTTAACCTGCGCATAACATCCCTCATCGTGATTGTCGCGGCTGTGTTAATGCTGATTGTGCTCAATTACTTTGTGAATGGTACGAAGCTGGGACGCGGTATCCGAGCGGTTTCTCAAGACATGTCAACAGCATCGCTTATGGGTATTAACGTCAATTTGATGATCTCGATCACCTTTTTTGTAGGCGGGGCATTCGGTGGTGGGGCGGGTGCTTTATTCGGGATGAATGTTGGTACGATTAATCCATTCGTGGGTTTTACACCGGGTATTAAAGCATTTACTGCCGCTGTGCTGGGTGGGATCGGTAATGTGACTGGTGCGCTGCTTGGCGGTTTAATGATCGGGATGCTCGAATCATTTTTGAATGGCGTTCTGGTTTACTTCCCGGCTTTAGGTATTCGTTATACCGATATTTTTACGTTTCTTATTCTTATTTTAGTACTTATCTTCCGGCCCAGTGGCTTGCTGGGTGAACGTGTGGATGAGAAGGTGTAATGATGAGTCCAGCTACACTTTCAACCGGGCCTTTTGGTAATCTTCGGCGGCTATTACGCAACCCTTTGATTGCGTTACCAGCAATCATAATCTATATCCTACTCGTGGTGGTTGTACTAACAGCACTTGATCGCCGGAGTATTATTTTTCCGCTGCTCAGTACATTGGCTTTTCCGCCATTAGTGTTGGCTCCTTTTATTACGCTTGGGCTGCCCATTAATCGATGGCTTAAGGCCATAATTGTTGTCGCTTTGCTGCTGGTGGTTTTGCCATTAGTTGGGATCTACGATGGGAGCTATCTAGAGTTAGCCATTCAGATATGTATTTTTGCGGGGCTAGCGCTGGGTCTGAATATTGTTGTCGGTTTTGCAGGTCTGCTCGATCTCGGTTACATCGCGTTTTTTGCAGTCGGTGCCTATCTGTGGGCGATGTTTACGTCACCCGCCGAGACGTACTTTAAGGTCAATAACCTGCTTATTCCGGGTAACTATCTGTATCTTTTCATGTTCCTTGGAGTAATCGTGGCTGCGGTCGGGGGCATTTTACTGGGCTTGCCTGTTCTGCGCTTGCGTGGCGATTATCTTGCTATCGTCACTTTGGGCTTTGGCGAGGTCATTCGGATCTTGGCCCAAAACTCGGATAGTGTCGGTGCGCCACCCATCAACTTCACCAATGGTTCTCAGGGCTTACAGGGGGTCGGAAAACCCCTTATACCGCAGTTCTTACGCGATTTTGTTACAACGCTTGCCAATGTTCTCCATCTAAATTTGTCAAACCCTCAGCCTGTGACACAACAGTTACTCTTCTATTTCATCGCGATTGCGGTGATTATTATCATTGTTCTGGTTGTGAATCGTCTCGAAAATTCGCCTATTGGTCGCGCTTGGACGGCCATTCGTGAGGATGAAGTTGCAGCAATTGCAATGGGTGTACCACTGGTGCGGATGAAGCTAACGGCGTTTGCGATGGGAGCGTCATTTGCTGGTGCAATCGGTGCGTTATACGCAGCTAAGCAAACCTTTGTTAGCCCTGAAAGTTTCAGCCTTATTCAATCAATCAGCATCTTGGCGATGGTCATCGTCGGTGGGATCGGCAGTATTCAAGGCGTACTGCTAGGTGCTGCGGTCGTGACTTTGTTAAACTTGCAGGTGCTGACAAACTTGTCATTGCAAATTAATGCATGGCGTAATGCTCAAGCCGTTTTACCCCACGGTGTAATTGTCGTGGTAGGTATAATCATTGCATTACTCTTGCTAAGGTTGGCATGGAATAGTCTAAAACCTTGGATCAAAAGCCGGGATTCATCTGCTATTAAACCGTTTGACTTTGTGGTGGGAATTATATGGGTGCTGTTGGCCGTGGGCGTGATTGTTATTGCTCTGGCAAGCGGTGACTTCGCTGTGGTCAATTGGCCAAACCAACTTGAACCAGCCAAATATCAACGCTTTGTATTTGGAATCTTGCTGATTGTAATGATGATTTTCCGGCCAGCAGGACTTTTGCCGGAAGCTCGTCGCCGCTTGGAATTGCAGACTGCAAAGGTCGAAAAACAAGCGGAGGAGGAATAAGTATTATGGGTCTTTTGGAAGTTACCAAGCTCACTAAGAAATTTGGTGGGTTAACCGCCGTAAATGATATTTCAATCAGTATCGAACAGGGGAGTATTAGCGCAATCATCGGTCCAAATGGAGCGGGTAAGACGACCTTATTTAATCTGTTGACCGGTATTTATAAACCCGATGTAGGGACGATTAATTTTGGTGGTCGTTCATTGATCGGCTTGCGGCCTGATCAAGTTAACGGTGCTGGTATGTCGCGCACGTTTCAGAGTATCCGATTGTTCCCCGGCATGACGGTTGTTGAAAATGTGATGGTGGGAATGCACTCACGTTTGAGCGCATCCATTTTCCAGACAATTACCCATTTGGGCGGGTTTAATGCTCAAGAAAAACGTGTCCGTGAGAAGGCCGTTGAACTGCTGGACTTTGTTGGTCTTTCCGATAAGGGAGATGAGGTCAGCCGTAATCTGCCCTACGGTGATCAGCGCCGCGTGGAAATCGCACGGGCGTTGGCAAGTGATCCAAAACTGGTACTGCTGGATGAGCCAACAGCCGGTATGAATCCCAATGAAAGTGTTGAAGCCATGACGTTATTCCGCCGTGTTCGTGATGAACGTGGTGTAACAGTCGTCTTGATTGAACATGATATGCGGGTGGTGATGGGTATTAGTGAGCGAATCAGCGTCCTCGATTATGGACAGAAAATCGCGGAAGGTGATCCGGCAGAAATCCGGGCAAACCCGCGTGTGATCGAGGCCTATCTTGGTCGGCGGGCTACAGCCGATATGCAAGCAACACATGGGGAGAAGCAGTCATGAGTGTGCTGCTCGAACTGGATAATGTACATACATATTATGGTCATATTCATGCCCTAAAAGGGGTGAATTTAACGGTTGAGCAGGGTGAAATCGTAACGTTGGTCGGGTCTAATGGTGCGGGTAAGAGTACATCATTGCGGACGATTAGTGGTATGGTGCGACCACGAACTGGAACTGTGCGGCTGGACGGGCGTGACATCACCATGCTTAAACCGCATGAAGTGGCTGCGCTGGGGATTGGTCATGTGCCGGAAGGACGACGAATTTTCCCGCTGCTGACCGTGCGCGAGAATATTGAAATCGGTGCGTGGAATGTCAGCAGTCGCAGTACCATCAGCGAGCGGATGGAGCAGATGTTTGTGTTGTTTCCCCGTTTGAAGGAACGCTTGGAGCAAAAGGGCGGGACACTTTCGGGCGGTGAACAGCAAATGTTAGCCATTGCTCGCGCACTGATGTCCGCGCCACGCCTGCTGTTATTGGATGAACCGTCGATGGGGCTGGCTCCGGTGCTGGTTGAGGGGATTTTTGAGATCATCAAGCGGATTAACACAGAAGGCACGACTATTCTTCTGGTTGAGCAGAACGCATTGATGGCACTTGAAGTCGCCAAACGCGGTTACGTACTTCAAACAGGTGAGGTTAAGCTGAGTGACAACGCTAGCGCATTGCTTGAAAACGAGGAAGTTCGCAAGTTGTATTTAGGCGAAAATTAGCCGATTGTCAGACTGAAACGACGAATAAAGACGGGCTAATAACCCGTCTTTTTTAGTTCAGATTCTCGAAGATTCCAGCCGCACCCATGCCACCACCGACACACATGGTTACTAAGCCATAGCGGTTTTTACGACGCTGCATTTCATTGATGAGTTGGACGGTAAGTTTGGCACCGGTACAACCGAGTGGATGACCGAGCGCAATTGCCCCGCCGTTGACATTTATAATATCGGGATTCATCTCCAAGGTGCGAATAACTGCCAGCGATTGCGAGGCAAAAGCTTCGTTGAGTTCGATGAGATCAATATCATCGAGCTTGATTTGAGTACGCTTGAGCAGCTTGGGTACGGCATTGATTGGCCCGATGCCCATGACTTCCGGACGGACTCCTGCCACGCTAAAGCCCACAAAACGCGCTAAAGGCTTGAGACCCAGTTGAGCAGCTTTATTAGCCTCCATCACGATGACACCAGCAGCGCCGTCACTAAGCGGGCTGGAATTGCCAGCAGTTACACGACCTCCTTCTTTGAAGGCGGGTTTAAGTTTGGCAAGACCTTCGAGTTTGGTATCACGGCGAAGGTGTTCATCCTGATTAAAGGTTACTGAGGTGGTATGAGGTTTCCCGTTCGGCGCGACTTCGGTTTCTTCAAGTGTGAGTGGGACGATTTCCTGGGTGAAGATACCGGCATCAAGGGCTTGGGCGGCCTTCTGGTGGCTTTCGTAGGCGAACTGATCCATGTCTTCACGGGAGATATTATATTCGTCGGCAACATGTTCGGCAGTGTAACCCATCGCGATATAAACGTCGGGATAATTTTCCATGAGATGTGGATTGGGGCTGCGGCGTACACCACTGCGCGGAACGAGTGACATACTTTCCGCGCCACCGGCGATCACAATATCGGCACTATTGGCGATGATGCGTTCGGCGGCTATGGCGATGGCTTGTAAGCCACTCGAACAAAAACGGTTAACGGTAAAGGCAGGCACTTCGACTGGTAAGCCCGCGCGAAGGCTGATGATACGGGCAAAGTTTAAACCTTGAGCGCCTTCAGGATAAGCACAGCCTAAGACGACATCATCAATTTCAGCGGGGTCGAGTTTGCCGTCAGTTTGGTCGAGTAAGTTGCGGGTGACAGCAGCAGCCATTTCATCCGAACGGGCGTTGCGAGTGGTGCCTCGATGAGATTTGCCAACGGCGGTACGAATTCCAGCGACGATAACAGCTTCGCGCATGAGGTTTCCTTTGTGTATCTTATTACCACTATACCAATTGAGTGGAGTGGTCACAATCGTGGTGTGGAATATGGTAGTATTTGACCAGTGTATGAGGGAGGAGTGATGATGAAAACAATGTCTTTTGATTTTCAGTCGCGGCGTTCGATGGTCACGGCAAGGCGCGGGATGGTGGCGACCAGTAATCCGCTGGCATCACAGGCAGGGCTGGCGATCTTACGCGCTGGTGGAAACGCAGCCGACGCGGCCATCGCAGCAGCAGCGGTGTTGAATGTGACCGAACCGGCTTCAACCGGCATTGGTGGCGACTGCTTCGCACTCTATTATGATGCAAAGACCAAGAAGGTTACGTCGCTGAATGGTAGTGGTCGCTCGCCAACAGCTTTGAAGCTGGATGATATGCTGGCGTTGGGTTACAAAACGATACCGGAACGCAGCCCACATGCGGTCACTGTGCCGGGGGCAGTAGCAGGATGGTATGAGTTATTAAGCAAACATGGCACGATGACTTTGAAGGATGTTCTGGTCGATGCGATCCATTATGCGCGTGATGGTTATCCAGTGCATCCAGTGTTCGGGGCAGGGTGGGCCGCAACGGAAGATTTTCTACGCCAGAGCCTGAACACCGAGGAATACTTGCCTAACGGCAGCGCGCCAAAGGTAGGGCAAATTGTAAAACTAACTGGCTTGGCGAACACCTTGCAGATGATCGCCGATGGTGGGCCAGAGGCGTTTTACAGCGGGCCGGTAGCAGATGCGATTGTATCCACATTACAGGGCGCAGGCAGTAAGATGACCCTTGATGACTTACATCAGCATAAATCCACTTGGGGTGAGCCGATTTCAACGGATTACCGAGGGATTGAGGTATTTGAGCATCCACCGAACGGACAAGGGTTAGCGGCGTTACAAGCTCTGAACATCGCGGAAGGTTGGGATCTGGGTTCGATGCCGTGGGACTCACCGGAGCGATTGCATTTGATGGTTGAGGCGATGCGGTTGGCGTTCGCGGATGCACGTCAATATATCGCGGATATGGAGACAAATCCAACTCCAATTAAGGCCTTGTTGAGTCCAGAATACGCGGCACAACGGCGGGGTTTGGTATCAGCGACCCAATCGATGCAACCACCTGAATATGGACGACCTTTGGGTGGGACGAACACGGTTTATCTGAGCGTGGTGGATGGGCAAGGAAATGCCTGTTCGTTCATCAACAGTTTGTACTTCGGCTGGGGCAGTGGAATCGTGGCGAAGGGAACGGGCGTTTTCCTACAGAACCGGGGCGCGGGTTTTAGCCTTGAGGCGGGGCATCCAAATGTGCTGACTGGTGGCAAGCGGCCTTATCATACGATCATTCCCGGAATGGCACTGAAGAATGGTGAGTTGTGGTGCAGCTTCGGAGTCATGGGCGGGTTTATGCAACCACAGGGACACTTCCAAGTGATGAGCGCGATGATCGATGACGATTTGAACCCTCAGGAAACGCTCAACCGACCTCGATTTTGCCTTGAGGATGGGACGGGCGGCAGTGTGCTGGCGTTGGAAGATGGGATTCCATCTGAGACGATCAAGCGATTAGCGGCGTTGGGCCACAAAGTACGACCTGTGAGTGGACGAGAGCGCGGCTTATTTGGAGACGGGCAGATTATCCGGCGGGACGCGGAAACCGGAGTACTGTTCGGGGGGAGCGATCCACGTAAGGATGGGTTAACGGCGGCATTTTGATGAGCGATTCTCCAAGTCCAAAACGTAAGCGGGTGGTGGTCTGCCGGGGGCAATACTGCAACATGGGGCGACGGGCAGACAAGATTCTCAAGCGGCTTGAGGTGCTGGTTGATGCGATTAATGGCGACCAGTATCCGAAGCCTGTTAAGTTGGAGATCGCGAATTGCCTGAGCATGTGTGGGGCAGGGCCGAATATGGTGATTTATCCTGAAGGTGTGATCTGCAACGGGGTCGATGAAACGATGTTGGATGGAATTGTAGCTGAGCATGTGGTGAGTCCTTAGCAACTGGCACTTAGGTTTATGCGGAAAATGCAAAATTGTTGCAGATTTTGCATTATTCCCGCCGAAATGGCAGGCGGGAGTGAGGGAGTAATCCGCCGAATTGGCATTTTTGCATGGCGGAATGCTCGGCTGTTGCCGCCAGTGCAGCGGTGGGCTCGGCTAAATCCGCCGCTGCACAATTGGCATTGCCGGTTCGGCGGATGCGCGGGAGGGAGCCGCTGAAACTGCAAAACGAAGAATTTAACGCAAAGGCGCTAGGGCGCAAAGACGCAAGGATTTTTAACACAAAGGCACGATGACTCAAAGGCACAGAGAAGTTCGGCATGGAAAGCGACCCTCGATAGATTGGCGCGTATCATCAGTTTAACAGGAGAGCAACCGCAATGGGTTACATTTTGGAAGAACATTTTGTAACTCTTTTGAGTTGTTGACACTAACCTATTTTCGGCTGTGAAATGTGAAATGGGTTGGTAAAGGGTTGGAAGACCGTTGGGTATGGTTTGTGGATTTAAACCTAAGTAATAATAGATTGGCGATAGTGAGACTTCGGATGTTAAAGGTTATTGGTATCGCTGAATTACAATATGAGATTTTAGAAACAAGTGATTATACCCTTTCGCTGGCATGGAATCATAAAAATCCAGAATATGGCCCATATTGGCGAACGGGAAATTTCCATGACGCGCTGATTGAAATTGGACTAAGCGACACAAATCATTCCGTAAAAGATTTTGATGTTGTAATCGTTCCACAGCGATTTATTGTACAGGCTGAGATTTTTGATAGTCTGAACTTGCCAGTCGAGATCGGTATCCCTATTTGCGAATGGACGTTTGATAAACCATCACCGCACTATGTAGATGAAGCTCTCGATGTCCGAATGTATATAGGTGGTAGCAGCATCTCGATTTGTATCGGTGGCGCAGTTGAAATTAAGCGTGTCATTGTTGCCAATCGTGTGAGGTTTGGCATGGACGCTGACGGCTATCTACGCGCTATACAAGTTACTGCTATAAAACCGTCTGAAATGGCAAATATTCGATCTACATTTCCGACTCGCAGTGGTTGAAAAAATTCACATAATGTAGGCCATGTTGGGGGCGGTTTTGGCAAGCCCTTTGGGGTCGAGTGTGACGTTGATGCAAGCCGGTTTACCGCTGGCGAAAGCCCGTTCAAGTGCAGGGCGAATGTCGGCAGGATTTTCCACCAGTTCGCCGTAGCCGCCAAACGCTTCCACGATTTTGTCGTAACGGGTGGGAGCAAGTGAGGTGGCAATAACGCGATCTTCGCCCATCATTTGCTGCTGAATGACACGGATATTGCCCCACCCCGCATCATTGCCGACGATGCTGACGATGGGTAAGTTGAAGCGCACGGCGGTATCAAACTCGAAACCGTTAAGGCCGAATGCTCCATCACCGTTGATGATCAGTACCTTTTTATCAGGATAGAGATGCTGGGCAGCGATAGCAAAAGGCGCACCAACACCAAGGCATCCGAGTGGGCCGGGGTCAAGCCATTGACCGGGCAATATCACATCGAAAACACGGGCGCAAGC
>JACDGI010000179.1 GCA_013821665.1 Anaerolineae bacterium | reverse complement strand
ACAGCGAAGATCGAGGACATCAACGGCAATGTGATCGCCACGCTCAACAGCCAAAACGGCGGCGCACGCACGAGTGTACCGCTCAGCAAGATTTCGCCGTTCATGATTCACGCGGTGGTTTCAAACGAAAACGAGCGTTTCTTTGAAGATCCCGGTTGGGACTGGGTAGCGATTGGTCGCGCCATCATTCAAAATATTAGCGCTGGACAAGTCGAGTCGGGTGCCAGCACGATCACCCAGCAAATCGCTGAACAGTTGATCCTTAAAACACCGACCAATACACCCGCGCTCAAGCTGCAAGAGTTGGTGATCTCGGCTGAAATTGCCAAGCAGTACACCAAGCAGCAAATCCTTGAGCTGTACCTGAATGAAATTTTCTTCGGCAACCAATCCTATGGTGTGGAAGCCGCGTCGCAGTTCTACTTCAATGTCAGCGCCAACGATCTCAATCTGCCGCAGGCAGCGATGCTCGCCGGGATGATCGCTTCGCCGGTGCAGTATAACCCTGTGCGCTTGAGTACGGATACTGATCAAGGTTATAAGCAGCGGCGTGCGGCGACCTTTGCCCGTATGGATTATGTTATCCAGCGTATGCAAACCATTGGCTGCCTGACATTGCAACCGAACGCACAGCCTTTCTGCGTGGACTCGAATGTAGTGAAGCAAGCGACGGTACAAAAAGCCCAGATTAATGCCACGACTTTTGCGCCCCGTAGTGTGACGTTTAAGTATCCGCATTTCGTCCAATTCGTGACGCAGTACGTCGAGTCGGTTTACGGTTCCGGCGAGATGTATCGTCGCGGTTTCGTGATTAAGACCACACTCAACTCGGCTATTCAAGATGCTGCCGAAGCCGCACTCAAGCAAACCATGACCACCTTGATTAACACGGGTGTCAATACCGGCTCTGTCATGGTCACTGATCCGCGTAGTGGTGCCGTTAAAGCGATGGTCGGCAGCCCGAACTTCAATGACAACTCGATTGATGGTCAGGTCAACGGCGCTTTGACATGGCAGCAGCCCGGTTCGTCCATCAAAGTGGTGGAATATGCCAAAGCCTTAGAAGGTGTGGATGATAATGGTGATGGGCGGCCTGATCGCTGGTATACACCTGCGACTGTCCTCTGGGATGTGCCAACCACCTTCCAGAATCCATCCTATACACCGACGAATTTCGATAATACCTATCACGGCCCGATTGCGCTGCGTTATGCCCTGCAAAACAGTTATAACGTACCAGCCGTTAAGACCTACCAATTTGTAGGCGATGCTGGCTTCAAAGATATGGCCGCACGGCTTGGTTTGAGCTTCCCCGATGGCGCACAGTTCGGTTTGCCGACTGCAATCGGCGCGACCGAAGTTACCCTTTATGGCATGATGTCGGCTTACGGCACCATCAACAACAGTGGTGTTCGTGTGCCGCTGTATGTGGTCGATAGCATCACCGATTCATCCGGCGCTGCGGTCGATTTACCGGCTCGTGCCCAACCGGCTCAGGTCATCCAACCGCAAATCGCCTACCTCATGGAAAATATCCTGAGTGATGACACTGCCCGCGCCACGGCTTTCGGTGTCAACGGCCCATTGACCATCAGCGGCTTGCCGACCAGTGGTTATGTGGCTGCCAAGACCGGTACGACCAACGATGCCCGCGATTTATGGACGATGGGTGGCACAACCAATACCGTCGTCGGTGTGTGGCTCGGTCGACCAGATAACAATCCCACCGCCGTTCGTGATGGTGGTTACGGCAGCGCCGCGCCACTGTGGAACCGTGTGCTGAATTCCGCTCTGCAAGTTCAAGGTCGACCCAATCCCTTTGCTAATCCGCCGGGACTCATTCAGGCGCAGATTTGCTCGGATACCGGTACACTACCACCGCAAACCTGTTCATCCTTGCGTACTGAGTTGTTTGTGCAAGGGCAAGAACCACCCTCGGCAGATCAAGCCTTTGTGCAGCAAGTGGCTGTCGATACATGGACGGGCTTGCGTGCTAACGAGTTCTGCCCGGATAACAAAGTGACTGCGACCGTTCTCAATATCAGCGATCCAACGGCTGTGGCATTCCTCAACAGCCCACAGGGCGCTAGTGTTGCTCAACGTCTCGGCATCGCCACGGGCACAGTGACGACGGTTCCAACTGACGTATGCAGTGTCAACACAGAAGTACCGATTGCCCGTATCCTATCGCCAACCGAGGGGCAGGTCATTACAACTGGCCCGACGCAAATTTTCGGAACTGCTTCGGCTACCGCGACATTCAATCGTTATCAGTTGGAATATGCCTCGGCAGTGCAGCCGACCGTCTTTACGATCATCGGTAGCCCATCGACCTCACCACAGAACAGCGGTCTATTGGCGAGTTGGAACACCCAGCAGCTACCGAATGGCGCTTATATCCTGCGGCTGTCGATGTTCTCGAACAGCGGCGGTTATCTCTACCGTACTGTCAACGTGAATATCGTGAATGTCGCGCCCACACCGGTGCCGCAGATCATCCAGCCGACATCCAGTATCCCGCTGTTCATCACGGCCACACCCTTTGGTGGGGTGATTGATGGCAGCGCCCAGAACTCAGGCAACACAAGCGGCTTCGCAACGACCGCGCCGCTGCCGTTCCTGCCCGTGGTGACACCGCAAACCTCACCGTAAGATAAGCAGAATCTCAGTAGAGAAAAAGGGCGTTTCTTAACCGAAGCGTCCTTTTTAATTCAAAAGTCCTATCGAGATTGCACTTAGATCAGTTATGGATAGAGGTTCGAGCGGCCAAATGTTCAAAATGTTGCAGTTATTGCAGTTATTGCTGCACAAATTGCAATACTTCCGCCGAAGTGTGCAGCGGGATTGAGGGAGGAAGCCGCCGAATTGACATTTTGTTCCGGCGGAAGGCTCGGCTACTGCCGCTGAAATGACACAAATGCAGCGGATGGCTCGGCTATTGCCGCCGCCGACAATTGGGGGTGTGCCGCTGCCATAAACGCAGTCGGTAGTCTACAGTCGCCAGCTATCAATCCAACACAAAGCGATATTAAATTATTCTGATCTGTTGGTGATTTAGGAATCCTAAACAGCATGTGGTGTACTCCAAAACAGGTCATGGTAGGAATGCATAAAGTGGTGGAGGTGGGTAATTTCATACGTACCCTACCCTAAATCCCGCCCCATAGTAACAGGGAGGGACTTTCAATACGCGGACGCAGCACGCTGTGTCCCTACAAAAGACGACTGGTTAGCCGTAACAGTTTCTCCACCGTTTAGTGCGGTGCTACCAGATCAATCTCTATGACTATTTTAGAACATAAGTTCATACCCGTCAAGCAGGTTTGGTTCGAATTTTCAAACCTACAAGGTTGGTTGAGGGGGTGGTTCAGAATTGGGCTGAGGCGTTTGGGCTTTTTGAGCCGCATCGTTGCGTTCGTCACGCCAACTGCTGATGAAAAACAAAATCACACCTAACACAATAGCATGATCAGCCAAATTGGACACGTTCGAAATCACACCGGGAATCTGGTAGTTAATAAAATCGACCACGTAGCCATACGACAGCCGGTCAAGCACGTTGCCTAATGCCCCGCCGATGATGAGACCTGTTGCCAGCCATGCCAGACGCTTTTCGTCAGGAATGCGCGGATACATATAAACCAACACCAACACCACAATGACCGCGACAATCGCGAATAAATCACCGGCATTGGGTAACAAACCAAAGGATGCACCGGTATTGTGACTGCGGATAATTTGGAAAAAGGGACTGAGGAACGGAATGATGTGGCGCGATTCGCCCACGATCAAATCATTAACGACCATTCGTTTTGTGATCTGGTCAACTGCCAACACCAATCCGACAATGATGAGCAATCGCAGCCAGCGGCGGACTGTAGGGTTCACGGGGATCAATCCATTCACTTCAAACCAAAATGATGCGCGGGGCATTGTAGCACAAAAGTGGTGTTAGATAATGGGAAGGGTGGTTTGAAATAAACGGATAGCCCGATTTGTGTTATTGATCGGGCGTAAGCATATCGCGACCCTCATCCGCGCCGTCGTGGGTTCCGTTTGAGAGTTTCACCGGTATTTTGAGTGTATCCACTTCTGAGATCGGTGTAATCGGTTCAGTGGGATCATCCGGCAGGATTTCGGGAGCAGGCAGTGGCGCTGCACCATTCGAACCGTTTGCACCATTTTCCAACCATTCCTCTTTGCCTTGTTTGGGCAGTCGCAGTGTATCGTGCGGATCACCATCTTCGACATTGGGGATTTCAAGCGTTTCCCGCGAGCGCTTGAGCGGATTATTCTTAAGGATAATGGTCGAATCCTTGTCGTCTTCGCTTTTAAAGGGTGCGGTTAAGGCCGTATCGTCTTCCGTCACGGCATTCGGATCACCTTCGACGGCAATCACAATGACGCTGATGTTGTCTTCGCCGCCGCGCTGGTTCGCCAGATCAATCATCTTTTGGCTAATGACATCGGGGTTCGGATCGGAGGATGCGATTTTTGCGAGTTCCGGCCCTTTGATGTGGCGCGTCAGACCATCCGAACACAGGATCAAACGGTCGCCGATGTGCAGCCGCTTATAGTAAATATCCACATCTACATCTTCGTTTTGGCCGAGCGCCCGGTACAACACATTACCCATCGAGTGGGTTTCGGCCTGTTCGGGTGTAATGTGGCCGGCCATCACCAGCGCTTGTACGTAGCTGTGGTCAATCGTGATCTGAGTAATGGATTCGTCGTCCGGTTCGACCAGATAAGCGCGGCTGTCACCCACATGGGCAAAGGTAGCATAGGTGCCACGAATAAAGACTAAGGTAAGGGTAGTGCCCATGCCCCGCATTTCCGGCGCAATCGCGGCTTTGCGGACGATATTCAGGTTAGCCGTGTGGATCGTCTCTTGCAGGCGTTCGGTTACAGGCGCATCTTGGGTGTCGTTGGGGTTAAAACCGGCTTTGATGGTCTCGACAGCGATGCGGCTGGCTTCTTCACCGGCGGCGGCTCCGCCCATGCCATCGGCGATGATAGCAAGCACGAAGTCATCACCTGCCCATAGGTGAATGCTGTCTTCATTGTTCTGGCGCACTTGCCCGATGCTGGTACGTGCGCTGCTGCGGAGGCTGATGCCATGCTCCGGTTTCTGCATACCCGGACTCCTTGAGAGTGATTTTGACCTATTATAGTGCAATTCTGTTTAAGTGGGAACACAGGACGAAAGGCACATATGCGGCTAATCGTACCAGTAAACCACGATAAAGTTACAATTTTGTGACGGTCTACTTACAAAACTTATAAGCATTACCTAAACGTCTCCCGTTACAGCCTATAAACAAGGTTATAATAATCAAATACGTTTGTAACTTTCTTGATGTCATCATCCGCTGTGATTGGTCTTATTGAGACTAATCGCTAACTGCGAAAAGCCAATCCCCATTATGTCATTTGCGATTTTTCGTTTGGGGCGGCGTTATATCAGCCGTCGTTTACTTCAAAGTGTTTTGTTTGTGGTTGGGGTAGCGTTGGGCGTGGCAATGGTCATCGCCATTGATATTGCTAACACCTCCTCCAGCCGCGCTTTTGATCTGAGCGCCCAAAGTATTTCTGGCAAAGCCACACATCAGATCTTGGGTGGGCCGAATGGCATTCCTACCGATTTGTATCGCCAACTCCGCCTCGATTTGGGTTTGGATGCTGTCGCGCCGATCATCGAGCAGTATGTACGCGGCGTGAATGTCGGTGATCAACCGCTGCGTTTGTTGGGTGTTGATCCGTTTGCTGAGCCGCCATTTCGTAATTATCTGACGGCGGCTTCTGAGCAAAGCGCAGGTGAAACGGCGGCTGGCGGTGGCGCGAACGGTACGACCACCGATGCCATCAACGCCTTTATTGCCGAACCGCGCACCGCCTTGATGAGTTCGACGCTCGCCAAACGCTACAGCCTTAAAATCGGCGACACTTTGAACCTCCGCGCTAACGATCAACAAATTGGCGTTCGCATCGTGGGCTTACTGCAAGTGCCGGATCAAGCCAGCGCCCAAGCCATTGATAACCTGCTTTTAACCGACATCGCCACTGCTCAAGAAATCGCTGGCTCGCCGGGGCATATCAGCCGCATTGATTTGATTTTGCCAGCGGGTTATGACTTGCAAAAGATCAAAGCCATTTTGCCGCAAGGTACAGCCTTAACCACACCCAATGCTGAAAACAGTGCTATCAATCAGATGACCGCTGCCTTTAATTTGAATCTGCAAGCGTTGAGTTTGCTGGCGTTGGTGGTTGGTGTGTTCTTGATTTACAACACTGTGACCTTCAGCGTCATCCAACGCCGCCCGATTATCGGTGTGCTGCGAGCGCTGGGTGCCACACGCGGACAAATCTTCACGCTGATTCTCGGTGAGGCTTTGGTGCTAGGTGTGGTGGGTACGATCCTCGGTTTGGCACTCGGCATTATTATGGGTCGTGCCTCGGTGGGATTAGTCGCCAAAACCATCAGCGATTTGTACTTCACTGTCAATGTGCAGACCATCACCGTCGCGCCGTTCACACTGCTGAAAGGCGCGGCCATCGGTGTCGCTGCCAGCATTATCGCCGCCCTGATACCTTCCTATGAAGCCACGCGCACGCCACCTGCTGGTACCATGCGCCGTTCAGATGTCGAGCAGCGTGCCTTGCGTTTGGTTCCCTTGACGACTGCCGGAGCAATCGCTTCCAATCTACTCGGTTTGTTACTGCTGCGCGTCCCGACAACTAATTTGTACGTGAGCTTCGGTGCGTTGTTCTGTATTGTGATTGGCAGCGCACTCTTTACACCGATTGTGCTGATTATCATGATGCGTTTGGCCTCACCGTTGACCAGTCGCATCTTCGGCGTATTGGGACGGATGGCTCCCCGTGCCGTGACTCGTTCGCTCAGCCGCACCTCGATTGCTGTGGCTGCTCTGACAATTGCTGTCAGCGTGATCGTGGGTGTCAGCGTTATGATCGGCAGCTTCCGCACCACTGTATCCGATTGGCTGGATACCACCCTCGGCGCGGACATTTTTATCTCGCCGCCTTTGTTGACGGTTATCAGCGCCACACCGAACACCGACCCGAAAGTTGCTGCTCTTGTGGGTGCAGTACAAGGCATCGATCATGTGGCGACGGTGCGTGAAGTCAACGCCATCGCGCCGGATTATCCTGATTTGCCACCGGTCAATATACTCGCCATCAGTGAAGATACTTCCAATGGCAAGCGTAATTTCATCTGGAATAACGCGCCCAACGGGGATTACCGCAAAGCCCTGACCGATGGTTATCTGGCGGTCAGTGAACCCTTTGCCTTCCACCGGAATATTACGGCTGAAAATAACACTCTCAAACTGCTGACCGATCACGGTGAACAGACCTTTACCATCGTCGGTGTCTACTACGACTACTCGACCGATCAGGGCGCGGTGCTGATGGCTGATCCCATCTACCGCTCTTTCTACAATGATCCTTACACCACGAATGTTGCTGTGTTCCTCAAGTCGGGTGTTGACCGCCAGCAGATTATCAACCAACTACAAACGGATACCCTCAAAGGTTATGATTTGCGTGTTCAAAGTTATACCGATTTACGCGCCGGAGTCTTTGCCATTTTCGAGCAAGCCTTTTCGATCACGATTGCGCTGCAACTGCTGGCTACGGTAGTGGCCTTCATTGGTGTGTTGAGCGCACTCATGTCGTTACAATTGGAGCAGACGCGCCAATATGGTGTCATGCGTGCCACGGGTATGACTCCTGCTCAACTCTGGCGCTACACGCTCATCCAAACCGGTTTGATGGGCTTCACAGCGGGTATCCTTGCGCTGCCGATTGGCTTGGCCTTGGCGCTGGTATTGATCTACGTCATCAACGTGCGTTCCTTCGGTTGGACGATGCAGCTTCACTTACCACCTAGTGAATTCGCCCAAGCCTTTGCGGTGGCGGTCATCGCTTCGCTGGCAGCCGGTATCTATCCTGCTTATAAATTAGGCACACTGGTTACCAGTCGTGCCCTGCGTAGTGAGTGAGGATCAAACCTAGTCGTTTTGCGGATCATAAAATCAGCTATAATTGCCATAATATATTGCTTGAGGTGGGATCATGGCGGCAACAACCTTCTTATCGGTATACGACAAATTTCTCGACTTTTTGGTCGAAAAAGCAACGCCTGAAGAAATTCTGTCGTTTCAAGTATCGGATGACGAAAAGGAATTTGCCCAAAATTTGGTTGAGCGTAAAAGTGCTGGTTTGCTGACCAGCAATGAAGAGTCCTTGCTTGAACAAATGGCAGAATTTGATTTACTCGTCACGATTTTGAAAGCGAAAGCCCACAAAGTAAGTCGTCAAGCATGAGTGCTATTCCGAGTCAGATGCGTCAAGAAGTCCGGTTAAGTGCAGGTGGTCGCTGCGAATATTGTCGCAGACCCGATCATGAGACGGCTTATGGTCATACCATTGATCATATTATCCCAATAAAACATGGCGGTTTAACGATCCTCATCAATTTGGTTTATGCTTGTCTGTTTTGCAATCAGCACAAAGGCACAGATGTCGCAATTTATGACCAAGTAACAGGCAGTCTTACCCCACTTTTTAATCCCCGTACTCAGAACTGGGAAGAACATTTTTCGGTTGTAGAATATCTGATTATTCCCAAAACCCCTGTTGGCCGAGTTACTATTCAGATTCTTCAGATGAATGCTCCTAAACAAATTGAAGCGCGTGCTGAACTGATAGCGGCTGGCTTGTGGTAGTCATTGCATGACCGCCACTTACAATCAAAATGTCACGATTATCACCGGAGCCAGCAGTGGTATTGGTGAGGCGCTGGCTTACGAACTGGCCGAACAGGGTGCATATCTAACCCTCGCAGCCCGACGGCTTGACCAGCTTGAAACGGTCGCCGCCAAATGTCGTGATTTGGGTGGCAAAGCGTTGGCAGTCATTTGTGATGTCAGCCAGCAAGCCGACTGCGAAAACCTCATCCAACAAACGGTGACGACTTACGGACGTGTGGATACGCTCGTCAACAACGCGGGCATTACCATGTGGGCGCGTTTTGCCAACCTCAATGATCCGGTACTCCTCGAGCAAATTATGAAGGTTAACTTCTTGGGTGCCATGTACTGCACATATTACGCCTTGCCACTTCTCAAACAATCGCGTGGACGTATCGCCAATATTTCCAGCATGGCTGACAAAATTATCACTCCCGGCAGCACCGGCTATATTGCCAGCAAACACGCGATGGAAGCCTTCTTCGAGTCGCTGCGAAGTGAGGTTGTCGATGATGGCATCAGCATCACTATGCTCTATTTAGGTTTTGTCGATACGGGCTTTGCGGGACGCATGTTGAATGCTGAAGGCAAACCGTCCGGCGGCATCAGCCAACAGTTACAAGCGACAAAGCAAATGTCACCTGTCGATTCGGCGAAACTTATTGCCAGCGCGACCCTTTTGCGTAAGCGAACGGTCTATACAAGTGTGAGCGGCGTTCCCGGTTGGCTGTTTCCGTGGATCAAATTGATCGCTCCCACTTATTTGGAGCAGGTTGGTAAGCGATTTATGGACGTAGGCGGGTTATAATCGACTAAACCCTTATATTCGTAAATTTAGGCATGTGTTATTCTTATTCGTAGACAATAGCCGCAAAATGACTTTCGATGATAATATTCATAACACACGAGTAAATGTTGCCTTATGTTTGACTTGACGAGAACGGACGATTTGATGTTTAACTTTGCCAATGACCCGCAAGCCGTCGGGCGTATGTATCTGACCGACGAAGCGCTTCGCATCCGGCAGGAGACTCATGAGCTTTATAGTGAACCCAAGTTGGATTTTACAGATTGGGCTATTGGTTCGGTGAAATGGCAGGGCGATGAAGTCGTCTTAGATGTGGGCAGTGGGCCGGGGCATTATTACAGCGCACTGCATGAACGTTATCCCGATATTGAATACTATGCCTGTGATTTGTACGCGGGTATGGTTCAGACCCATCCTGCTAAAAATACAGTGGCTTTGGCCGATGCTCAGCGTTTGCCGTATCCTGATGCCACCTTCGACGTGGTCATGGCGAACCACATGCTTTTCCATGTGTACGATGTGGAACGCGCCTTGCGTGAATTGCGACGTGTGGTCAAACCGGGCGGCTTCGTGATGGCAACCACCAACAGCATTCATACCATGCCCGAATTTCAGGCCTTGATGCGCCGTGCCATTACGTTGCTATCACCGCCCGGAACCGCCAATGTTCGTGTGCCGGGGCAGCATACCGATCCTTTTACCCTCGAAAGTGGAACGCGCCTTTTGTGCCACCATTTTTTTGCGGTTGTCCGCTACGATTTACCACGCGCCTTGATATTCCCAACTGCTGAGCCAGCCTTAGACTATTTGAACAGCACCCGCAGCGTTCGCGAGGCTGAACTGCCGCAGGGCGTAAGCTGGGATGAAATGATGATGATTGTCCGTGAACAGATTGGCCGCCTGATCGACCATTTTGGCGAGTTGACAGTCAATACACTGTCTGGCTTATTGGTGGCGACAGATCGTGGTGATTTCATCGACGAATACACCACCAAACTGAGCAAAGTTAAAGACCAAACCAAGCCGCTTAAGCCGCCGCGCAAAGGCCGTAAAGGTCACTAAAGCTTTATATCGCTGATACGGCTAGCGAATAGTTAAGTCTGTGATTGATGCGCTTGCCGCTTGCACAGACTTGATATTTTTGGCTCGTTTGGAACCAATCCTCCATGAAATTCGTCTCTAAAATCCTGCAATCAATTAAGGCGAGAAGATAGAAACCTTAAGCGCTTTCAGGATCATTCGCCCCTTACAATAAGCATTATCAGGGGGAATGACGGCTGTCCCACATTGTGTGCGGTCTTATTCGTTTATTTAGAGGAGCGATTAGTTATGGATGTTACCCTTAAATTTCAACCGGCTTTTTCATTGGCTATCGTGAAAATTGGGGCCAATGAAGAAATCCGTGTCGAACCCGGTGCGATGGTTAGCCATACCGCTGGCATGACCATGAACACCAAAGCCGAAGGTGGTTTATTCGGTGGCCTTAAGCGCATGGTCGCGGGTGAAAGCTTCTTCCAGAATACTTGGAAAGCCCCCGGTCAAGGTGGTGAAATTACTTTGGCTCCCGCCGTTGCCGGAGATATGTTCGTTCTGCCCGTGAGTAACGATTTTCTGCTTGCCAGCGGTGCCTATGTTGCCAGCGAAATGAGCCTTACCATTGATGCCAGTTGGGGTGGTGCCAAAGGCTTCTTTGGCGGTGGTGGCTTAGTTCTGCTGAAGGTCAGCGGTAACGGCAAAATGGTCGCTTGCTCCTATGGCGCGATTTTCGACAAAACCTTGGCCGCAGGCGAAAGCTATGTGGTCGATACGGATCATATCGTGGGCATGGATAGCAGCATCAACTTCAAAGTGGAAAAGTCCGGTAGCTGGAAGTCCACTATCCTCGGTGGTGAAGGCTTGGTCTGTAACTTGACCGGCCCCGGTCGTATCTTGATGCAGTCGCGTTCGGTTAACGCTTTTGTCAGTTGGCTCTCGCCCAAGCTCCCAACCAAGAGTTCAAACTAATCTTACATTTTTGCTGCGGGATGCGATCTGTCGTATCCCGCTAAAACCTGCGTTTTCCCTACGCGAAACTTTCGGCACGGAACCTTTGTGTAACATTCGACGTACTGTAAGCGAATAGTATACAAGGGAGCTATAATATTTTTATGAAAAACCTGACTCGATTTAGATTATTTTTAATTCTGCTACTGCTCATCATTTGTATTTTGATGGTTGCCTGCCAGACGGTTTTGCCAACAGCTACTGCTACCCCTATCAGCGTGGGTATGGCTGGAACGGCTACTTCCCCGCAGGAAACACCTGCTGCTGCCCCAACTGAAGATGGTGCTTGGC
>JACDGI010000178.1 GCA_013821665.1 Anaerolineae bacterium | reverse complement strand
CTTCGCTGGTGGCTTCGACAGGCACTTGGGCTCGCTGAATAATTTCGGCAGCAGTGGGCTGCGCGGGAGCAATGGGCGCGGGAGGCATATCTTGGCTGGCGACTGGCGACTGCGAACTGGCGACCTCAGCCGGTGCTTGAACGCGTTGAATAATTTCGGCAGCAGAGGGTGGCGCGGGAGGCACATCTTGGCTGGCGACCGGCGACTGCAAACTGGCGACCTCAACCGGCGCTTGGGCACGCTGGATAACTTCAGCGGCGGTTGGTTGCGCGGGTGTACTTATAGGTACATCCGGCGTGATTGTATCTTCGCTGGCGACCTCAACCGGCGCTTGAGCGCGTTGAATAATCTCATCCGCACTTGGTGAAATAGTCGGATCAGCAGACGCAGCAAAACCAGCTTCTGGGCTGGTCACGGATGACTCTGGATTGGTGACCTCTAGTGATCGACTGATTTCAGGTGGGCCAGAAGCCTGTGCAGAAGGTGCTGAGTCGTCGTCAGCGGCATCTGTGGCTGATTCGCTGGCCGCAGGTGCGTCATCATGATGAGTCTCACTCTTGCGGGATGCCGATGAGGTCTCTTCACCCTTCGCTAGTGTTGAGGTCTCAATATAATCGAATGATGCACTACCGCGTTTCCGTCTAATAGGCGCATTATCGCCACCGTTGGCAGCCTCGGTATTTGCCGAGAAAATAGCCTTCTTTTCGTCACGAATCTGATTTCGTTCGGCATCTATATCTTGATGCAGCATGAGCATGGCGAGTAGACGCGGATCCATCCTTTTACCCTCAGGGGCTGCGGGCGGTGCAGCAGCACGTTGAACCTGCGGGACTGCGGGCGCAGGCGGCGCGGCAGTACGTTGAATCTGCTGTGGAGCAGGGGCAGACGCTGTGGGCTGGCTGACAGCCGTTATCGCGCTTTGGATGGCTTCCGAACTGGCTGGTTGAGGTTCAAATTCGGCTGGTGGCGCTTCGACCATTAATGGTACTGGGGCAGCAGGGACGATAGTTTGTACAGGTTCATTTTGCCATGACAACGGTATTTGAGTCGCGGGTTGCCAAATCGGTTCCATAGGCGCAGCAGCAGGGAGATCGTTTGCTGGTGGCGAATAGCTACGCATCAGCGTTTGGCTAAAGCGCTGCATCCTCATGCCGACTGGCCGGAATGGCTTTCGTTGTTCGTCAGGCTTCATCCCTAAACCTCTACTAACCTTTCAATTAACTGATGTCAAATCCATGATGTACAAATTCAATTTCTTCGATACCCACACTGGTTCCATCGGTTTTCAGGCTTGGGCCACTCCACTTGATTGGATAGGCTTGGCGGAAACTCCATACCATCAAGGCGGCGCGGCTGCTATCAAACATGGTGACGGTAATCTGCCGTGTGGCGGCGGCGATGTCCCCCTTAAGCATATCCATATACCAATTGAGCAGCTTTAGATCGCTGGCGATCCCATTACGAAGTGTTGCCGATCCGGCTGTGACACGCACCGGCAGCTTGTGAGAATAGCTGTTCTGCCCGCCTTCTTTGATTTCTTCTGTTTCCACCGTCAAGGTGGGCAGCGTGAACTCGGTAAAGGCTGCATAGTTGATGCCATCTACCGCTACCGTGAAGCGGAAACTAATAAAACGGTCATCATAATCTGCCATAAACTAGCGCCTCTGTATCTTTCCACCACGTTCACGACCCCGGCGCAAATCATCTTGCCACAAGGCCCATACACGCTCTGTAACCTGTTTGAGCAGGGCTTCATAATCTTTGGGCGCTGCCGAAACCGGCTGAGATGTGTTGGATTTTGTTGACTTCGGCATACTGACCCGCTTTCTTGATACGTCTAGGAATGCCCGTGATGAATACGGTTAATGGTCTGCACCCATTCGGCGCGTTCCAGATGGGTCAAGGATAAAATCTCCTCGCGACTCCATCCTAATCCTCTTGCGATGAATGCTACCTCCTCTTGCAAGCGTTTGAGGGGGTAGCTCACTATTCCCCCAGCAGGGGAATTTCCTCTTCAAATTCGTGCCCACAGTTGGGGCACCACAGTGTCACCTTACGGGCGCTGACATCGTTAATCTGGCGGTACAAATCTTGTAGATAAGCAATATCCGCCGCGAAAAATCTTTCCACCATAGTGGGTGTCACTTTGGGGAGTGTGCCGAGTTTGGTGATGACCTGCGACAGCAGAATCACCACCAAATAGGCTTCGTTATTCCGCACACGCGGATCACGCAAAGGAGCAATTTCATCAAGGGCAGTTGCCATTCGCATACTGCCTTCGCGCTGCAAGTTGCCGTTGTCGTCAACAAACCCCTTGGGCAGCACGAAGTCAAACTCGGTTTGCAATGTCATCTATCCTGCCCTTTATGCCTCATGACCTTATTTGATACGCTTGATACCTTCATGCACAATCGTCATTTCTTCCACACCGAAAGCCGTCGAATCTGATGTTAATGACGGGCCGCTGACCTTTGACGGCCAACCGTTGACGAAATCCCATTGCGCTACCAGTGTACCATCCGTGTCATACATCGAAACCGAACCATTGGCACGGGCAGAGACGGTTTTACCATCGATCACCAACTGTCGCCAAGCCCATACATCCATCGTAGCAGTAATACCACGCTTGAGGGTAATATCACCCCACTTCAAGCGACCCGGCATCTTCTGTACAAAATCAACACCCGCAGGTGTCGTGGCCTTGTGTTCGACTATATCGCTTTCAGAACCTAAACCACCAACCTCGGTAAAGAGGCCGCTCACCTTGCCTGAAACTTCGATCCCAAAATGGAACCCTACTAGAGGGTCTGTAGCACGTCCCGGCATTATATTACTCCTCGTATATTCTATATATCTGTACTGCGGTCAACTCGTCATTTACCTGAACACCAGAGCATTTCTCGTGTTCAGATAGCCGCTAGGCTCATTTACTGAGCTTCGCCATTCCATTGGCTCACACGGAAGATCACAAATTCCGCTGGCTTCACAGGCGCGATACCAATTTCGACCACCAGTTGTCCCAGATCGCGGGCTTCGGGTGGATTGGTTTCGGCATCGCACTTCACATAAAAAGCGGCATCGGGTGATGCACCGAACAACGCACCCGTGCGCCACACATTCGTCAAGAAGGCACGTACATCACGCGCCACACGTCCCCACAGGAATTGGTCGTTCGGCTCGAACACCACCCACTGTGTACCATTTTCGATGCTCTCTTCGATCATGTTGAATAAACGGCGCACGTTGATATAGCGCCATGATGCATCACTGGACAGGGTGCGACCACCCCAAATACGGATACCACGTCCGGGGAAGGAACGAATAACGTTCACGCCAATCGGGTTGAGCAAATCATGCTCGCCCTTGGTCACTTGGACTTCCAAGCCCAGCGTACCACGAACGATTTCATTCGCCGGGGCTTTATGTACACCGCGTGTACCATCAGTACGGGCATAAACACCTGCCATATGACCGGACGGCGGCACAAGGCGTGTGCGCCCATTCTTCCCGGTCATATCAGCGATTTCAACCCACGGATAATACAAGGCAGCGCGTGTGCTGTCATAATTGACGGTATTACGCCATTCCTTCATCTGCTGCGGCATCATGTTGGGCGGGCAATCCAGAATAGCGAAGCAGTAGCGTACCAATTCGCAGTAATCAATGATGGCCTGCTGAACCGCCTGCACACCCTTCATGTCAATTTCACCGGCTTGGAAGCTGGTCATCAAGTCCGGCACGACAATCATGGTCACATCGGTCAAGGGTTCCAAACCACCCAAGCCGCTGCGTTCCGCCACGCTGCCCTGATAATCCTTGAGGGAAATCGACTTTTCCTTGAGCTTGCCGCCCGCCAATGCGAACGAACCGGCGGCAGGAGCCAGATCAGCCTTGCCGACGACTTCCACAACCACAACTCTAGACTTAGTTTCGAGTACGGTGGCGACGTTGTTATCACCCTTACCGGTGGTCAAACCGCCGTAGCTTTCGACAACGTTATTGTCAATCTTAATTTGCAGGGTGAATTCACCGCTGGCTTTCTTACCTTCTTCGGTAGGGGCATCAGGCTTAATATCAACGGTGATCTTATTGCCTGCGGGGCCGCCTTCACGCGCCTTGAATTGCAGCAGCTTGGTGCCTTTTTCGCCATCGGAGTTGATGACGGACACGGCGGGTTCTGCCGCATCAGGATCAGCCGATGCACCAATGGTCTTGACGCTCACGACGTAGCAAATGCTGCCGCCGTTGTTAAAGTAACCATAAACCGAGTCGGGCGTATAAGCACCGTCCACGAAACCACCGAACTTCTGGATGTACTGGCTCCAGTTGGTGACGAGGGTGGGTTTGCCCAAAAGGGAAACCTGCTTGCCGTCTTTGGTATCAACTGCGCGTTCGGTGTAACCGATGAACGCGGCCACAGCAGTACCGACCGATTCAATCGGCTTAGTACCCTTATCGACTTCTTCCATATATACGCCGGGGGAAAGATATGATGGCATCCTAACAGCTCCTTAACTTATTTCAGTTTCTAAAACAAACGGATCATGCTGAATTATCCAGATCAGTAAATAGGCCCCTCCTATTACGGGTTTTGTGAATCGTCAGGTGCTGATGCGGGCTTTTGGCCCGGTTTCGGCTTGATCTTCAGTTCCTCACGCCCACCCTCGTTCAACTCGTGTCGAACAGGATCATCGGAACTGCCTAGCCGAATGGTTGCTTCTAGCACCAGCGGCGCTTCGATACTCAGTTCCACATCCAGTTCAACGGTCGCCGTCAACATAAAGCCGAGGCGCATCTGGTTATCCAAAACACCCCATAAATCCACAAGATTTATAGTGGTGCTGGATGTATCCGCAACCAGCAACGGAACATCGTGAGTTTGGTAGCGCAGCAACCCTTCACAATCTTTTGTTTCAAGGGTTGGAACACGCTTGAGCGCAGCCAGCGTGCGCCATAACAGTTGGTGTTCATCTTCAATTTTGCTGGCCCATGCGGTAATCAAATAGGTGAGGTCAATCCGGCGCGGGACAAAGGTTCTGCGCCCTTGATTGCCTTCGCGGCTAGTGGTCATTTCCATACTACGCAGCTTGACATTTTCATGCAGATCGAAACACCACAGGCTGATGGTAGGACGGCTCAAACGTGCCGACCATTGACCATTGGGCTGCTCAAATGAAATATCAATCTGGTTCGGGGTGATATTCCCGCGTTGGATCAGTAATTTTTCTAAAGACTTATTCAAATCATGAAGCACAGATATGACCTTAATTTACTCAATAACTTTTACGAACAGCACATACGACATAAGCACGTTTGTAGGGGCGCACGGCTGTGCGCCCCTACCAATTTACCTTTAATCCTCAGTCAGCCGTCCCATTTTTTGGTGTTCGCGCCGCACCGCGTTACGGATATGTTCGCGCGTCACCACTTGACCATTGGCTGCGGCTAAGTAGGCCGCTGCCAGTGCCACGTTACGGATGTTGCCGCCTGCTAAACGGTAACGCGCGGCGATTTCGGCAAAATCAACATCAGCGGCCATCGGTGTGCGCGGTGGGAAGTGCGCTTCCCATAATCGCTGCCGGTATTCCGCGTCCGGGAACGGGAAATCCACCAGAAAATCCAAGCGTCGCGTAAAAGCGTCGTCCAGATTTTGGCGGAAATTTGTCGCCATAATCACTACACCATCGTAAGCCTCAATCTGTTGTAGCAAGTATGCGATTTCGATATTGGCATAACGATCCCGCGCGTCTTTGACTTCCGAGCGTTTGCCAAAGAGCGCATCCGCCTCGTCAAAAAACAAAATAGCATTGCTGGATTGTGCAGTGGTGAAGATCACATTCAGGTTCTTTTCGGTCTCACCGATGTATTTGCTGACCACTGCCGAGAGATCAATTTTGTAGAGGACGAGGCCCAAATCCTTGGCGATCACTTCGGCGGATAAGGTTTTACCGGTGCCGCTGTCACCCGCGAATAAGGCGCTGATGCCCGACGAATTGGGCATGGCCTCGCCAAATCCCCAGTCGTCTTGTACCACATGGCTGTAACGTAACCGTGACGACATCTCGCGCAGTTGTGTCGTTTGCTCCGGTGGTAGGATCAAATCTTTCCAGCCAAAGCGTGGGACGATGCGATGTGCCAGTGAGCCGAGTTGTAAATTGGCGTGGGCCTGCGCTCCGGCGTACAGGTCAGCCTTTTGCATCAGTTCGCCGCGCGACTCGGCCAGATCAACTGCGGTCTGTACCGCTCGTGCAATCTGTGATCGTGTGAAGCCAAACTTGGCGCTGGTTTCCTCAATGTCTGCGGGTTCGAGCGCGGTCTGATATTTGCTGATGGCCGATTCCCAAACATCATAGCGTTCTTTATAATCGGGAATTTTGAAAGACAGCCGCAGCATCCGGCGTTGACGGTTGACATCAATCGGTTCCCATTCCTCACGCGCCGAGATAAACACCGTTTGCGGATAGGCGACTATCGCCTCCCATAGGGCAGGGGAGGGCATACGCGCTTCGTTCAAGGTGCTTTCCCAATGATCGATCATCAGCGCCCCATTATTCAGATAGGCTTCGCGCAGTGCCAAACGCCAATTTTCTTCGAACGGCGTGTCTTTGGCGACCAGCGCAGCCATATCAAGCTGAATGAGCGGCAGCCCTTGGGTAGCGCATAAGGCCAGCGCCATCTCAAGCTGTCCCATTTCCACGCCACCCTGTAAATAAATCAGGGGCGCTTCTGGCATCGCCGCGCGCATGGGTTCAGCCACAACCGGCAGCCACATATTGGGGTCAGGCTGGTGAACCTGTACGGCATGAATCAGCCGTCCATCCATATGATTATCGCCCAGCAAATAACCGGTGATGCGATGATCAACGCGGATATGATGGGCTAAAAAGCCGGAATGAGGACGGGCGGGATCAGGCACACAGCTTATTAAGCGGTGCTGGCGCAGGGGCATTTCGGCACCCAAGCGCTGCCAGACGGCGTAACGCTGGGCGATATTGCTGCCCAACAGGTTCATCATGAGGTTGACGGTTGGATGCCGCTGCGAAACATCATCCTGCAAATAGGCATAAATGCGTTCGTATCGCAGGTCGAACTCCGGCGCGAGGCTCAACAACAAAATAATGCTGTCCAGCGTGTTCAGGCCGAAGGAAACCGCTACTCTTGAAAAAGGATTATCGGTGTTTTGGAAGTCGAGTTCAGGTAAGTTTAACGTACCCTCCGGCCACGATGTGGTCAGGGGCGCTTGCTCCAAATAACCCGCTACTTCATCTTCTGAGATGACGAGACCGTGTAACGTGCTGGCTGGATCACCGCCAGACTGCTGAACAATCGTAAAAGCATCACGGATAAACCGGTCTATTTCCCGAAGTGATGTTTGTAAATAATCCCACTGCTCAATATTCATGGACAAACTGGCCTGTCGTGTTGGCGCGAACATCGTATGGTATCAATGGACGACACTCTTTATTTTCAGCCTATCACAAAAATGTAAAGAGACTTCATTAAGGAAAGGGCCATTCGGCCTATAAGTCGGGGAAAAACGTTTCAATTTGTTGCAAACACAAACTCAGAATTCACATTTCAACGAAGAGTGCATCAATATCTATACGATAACCAAACCATATGCTCATGTTTGTTGAGGTTTTTGATCGGAATGCTGGTTATCAAAAATGGATGATAGACCGTGATTTTTCATTGTCATGGTTGGAGTATTCAAAAGTGGCAATCAGGCAAATATTATCCTCAAAATGAGGTTCGTTTTAAACTATGACATCAAAATGAGTCAAGAAATTCCTACACTCACGGTCACATTCTACGAATGATTCTAATCAATCTTACCTATGATGGGGGAGTAGGTGGTGGTGTGCCATACGGAATCGGGAACATTGCTGTAGGAGTGAAAATCACCCCTTCTACCGTTGGTAAAGGTGTGATCGATGGTGTCACTGTCGGAACAAAAGGAATAGTTGGTGTGGTGGGTGGCAGTTTCAACCCTACATTAGCATCCCACACACGAGCTGTATCGTCCTGTGACCACGTCAGGATGCGGCTCTCGTTGCCATTCCAAATGGCACCCTGTACCACATTCTCATGGTGCATAGTCAGTAGTTCCATACCACTTCTAACATCCCATAGACGAGTTGTACCATCCCCTGACCAGCTCAGTACACGGCTCTCAGCGCTGTTCCAAATCGCACCACCTACGCGGCCAAGCGGATGAATCATATCATTGAGAGTCTGCTCAGCACCGCTGTTAACATCCCATATACCTACGTTGCCATCCGCTGAAGATGTCAGAATTTGGCTTTCTGTGCCGTTCCAGACTGCACTGTAAATACTGTCTTGTTCGCGTAGGAGAAGCAGTTCTTTTCCGGTATTAGCATCCCACACGCGTGCCGTACCATCCACTGAACTGGTCAGGATGCGGCTTTCGTCTCTGTTCCAGCGCGCACCATATACACTAGAGTCAAGATGTACGGCGAGCAATTCTTTCCCTGTGTTGGCATCCCAGACCTGAACATTGCCGTTGTCTGACCACGTTAAGATGCGGCTCTCAATGCTGTTCCAAACAGCATGCCATATTAAGCCTTGCTGATGTAGGGTGGTGAGCAATTCCTTTCCGGTATGAGCATCCCATACTCTTGCCGTACCATCCCCTGACCAAGTCAAGATGCGACTTTCATCCTTGTTCCATGCAGCGCCCATCACGCCATAACCGCTATCATCGTGTTGGAGCATGAGTATTAGATTTCCCGTATTTGCATCCCAAATACGGGCAGTATTGTCCTTTGACCAACTTAGGATACGGCTTTCATTGCCGTTCCAGACGGCACCATGTATGCCACCTTGATGATGCATAGTGAGCAGTTCCTTCCCACTTCGAGCATCCCACACTCGGACAGTACCATCCTCTGACGCGGTCAGTATACGACTCTCAATACTATTCCAACTGGCATTCCATATAGGCCCTTGATGACGCAAAGTGAGGAGCTCCTTCCCACTCTCGGCGTTCCATATCCGAGCGGTACCGTCGGCTGACCACGTTAAAATGCGGCTTTCGTCCTTGCTCCAGAGGCCACCCCACACATCGTTGTCATGGCGCAATGTAAGCAGTTCCTGAGCGGGATTATCTTGGGACATTTGCGGCACAATAATGCTTTCACTCCAAATAGCCGTTGCAGTATCGACTGGCGTTTGAGTGACCGGGATGGTTTGAGCCGCACGAGTCGGCAATGTCATCCCGCCAATAAGTGCGGAAACGGCCAAAAGAAAAATGATCAGAGCATAACGGCTGCGCTGATGGGCGCGATTGTTAGCGCTTCCTGATTTGGTAAGGGCTTGTTCTGCATTAAATGATGAGCCTTTGTCGAAAAATGAAGCGTTGAACCGTAGATAAGAGATAAACATATAAAATTTCATCACAATTGCCCCGCAGAACTGGTAAGTAATTATCGGATGATATTGTATGAGCAATTCATAGGTTACACAATGTATCAGACGACGACACCTTGTTTGTAACTGTTCATAATGATTTGTGGCTAAATATTTTACAAAACGATAAAATTAACTTGCTTAATATTTAATAGCGAATGTCACAAGCAAGGAGATTCAAAAATGTCCTCACAAGGCGATCTTTCACTCCTCAACGACACTGTAGCCCAAACACTGCTGACATCAACCAATATGGCGCATCTATCCTATGTCTGGGATGATGGTTCGCCGCGTGTCGTCCCAATCTGGTTTCATTGGGATGGTAAGGCCATTGTTTTCGGTACACCCATTAAATCCCCCAAAATGCATGTGCTGCCGCACAACTCTAAAGTCGCTGTGACCATTGATAGCACCACTTTTCCTTATAAAGTGCTGTCGATGCGTGGTACAGCCGCCGTCAGCATCATTGACGGTGTGGTTCCCGAATATGCGCTGGCAGCCGAACGCTATTTTGGTGTGGAAGGCGGGCAGGGCTGGATTAACCAGATCAAGGGTATGTTCACGCAGATGGCACGCATCGCGGTCACACCCACATGGGTCGCTATTCTAGACTTCGAACAGCGTTATCCCAGTGCGATAGCAGCGGCGATGGCTGGAGCATAAGCGCATATTTAAAAATGAGCAGGGAAGAAGGAAATCAGTCCGCGTCGCTTTCTTCTTGGGCTGCTTTGGCTTCTTCCTCATCCTCTTTATCTTCTTCCGCTTGTTCCTTTTCGGCTTCCAAATGGAATTGGTGCAGGAACCGGTGCAGGATGGGCGCGATCAGCACACCGACCGAGACCAGAAAAACGATGCCCGAAAACAGCGCATAGAATGAAGCGAAGAGCTTGCCCGCATTGGTTTGCAGCGGAGCAACCGGCCCCATACCACCCAAAATCATAGCCGCGTTGAGGGTCGCATCAATCCACGACATGCCTTCTAAAGCGCGATAACCGAGGATACCAATCAGCCACGAGATACCCACCAACAGGAATGCCGCACCTGCGAATCGTCCAAGACGAAACAGAAAGGCGCGGCGTGGAAGGAGTTGCTGACGACGGTGTTCAAACATACTGGTGATTATAGCGCTGCCAGCCACTTGTGGGATAGAGGACAGATTGTGTGACTCACATCACAGATGTGGTCGCTTTGCTCATTTCCTCCAGCCAATCCGTACTCGTCAAAATACATATGCCCTTACGTTCCAGTTCTTTTAAGGCGGCATTCCGGCGTTGGTCATTTTTGTCTGCGACAGCATCACTCATAAGGCTAACCTGATAACCATACTTTAGCCCATCCAAGGCGGTTTTACGCACGCAGGCTGTGGCATATACGCCGGTTAAGAGCAGGTGTTTTATCGTTTGCTGGCGTAGAAAAAGATCCAACTGGCTGTTCGTGAAAGCACTCGATTGGTCTTTAGGAAAATAATGATCGTTGGCATACAAGAGCCGCGAATCAATCTGCATACCGGAACTACCTTTGAGAGCTGCATTGTTCCGAAACACATTCAATAGATTACGAGAGCCATATTCGTTGCCGATGTAAATTACCGGGGTGTGATAGGATCGCGCAGCAGCAATCAGATGATTAGCAGCGGTTAGCATCGGCTCGACTTGATGTTGTGCCACCGGAAATCGTCCATCCGCGTGGAGAAAATCGACTTGAAAATCAATGGCAAGCAGTGCAATTTGGTTATTTAGCATTTCGGCAACCCTCTTTAATCGTCACATATATCCTCGTTT
The DNA here is from genome assembly GCA_013821665.1 of Anaerolineae bacterium. Classification (GTDB taxonomy): domain Bacteria; phylum Chloroflexota; class Anaerolineae; order Aggregatilineales; family Phototrophicaceae; genus CFX2. Next base: position 717 of record JACDGI010000178.1, on the reverse strand, counting down.
ACGTTTCGCAGTTCAAAATGTTTCAACCTTTGAAATCCAGACCACTAAAGTAGCAGGCTTACACCCAATAGCGATAAACTCTGGCCTTCATGCTTACTTATTACATACGAGGCCACCCATGACCGCATTAGCTGATTTTGAACTGCGTAGTACACCGGGTTTATTTAACCGGTTGGATCAATCAGGTCGCAAACTCGAATTTAAGGCTGCAAATCCCGAAGCTGTTACAGTGTGGCAGGATGCACTGCGAACTGAAGTCCAGCGTTTATTAGGCGAATTTCCAGCCGGGAAATGTGATCCTCAACCGACCTTGATTGAAAGTGTCAATACACCGGATTCCACCTGTGAACTGATGGTTTTGCAAACAATTGCCGGTGAATTTATGCCGTTTTATGTGCTAACACCGCATAACGCCGTAAAACCCTATAAGCCCGTGATCGCGCTGCATGGACACGGCACATGGGGCGCAAAAAGTCTGGTTGGTTTGGCCGATAGTCCAGCCGAAGAAGATTATATCCGCAGCTATAAAGCCGATTATGCAAGGCAGGTCGCCCGTGCCGGTTATCAGGTATTTGTGCCAGCGCTGCGCGGTTTCGGTGTACGTATGGAAGACCGCGAACTACAAACACTGGCGAATGGTGGACAAGATAACGAAGACATCTGGTCGTGTCAGGAGTTGGGCTTGAATGCGCTGATGTGCGGTCAGACCTTGATGGG
>JACDGI010000177.1 GCA_013821665.1 Anaerolineae bacterium | reverse complement strand
ATTTTAGAACGAAAAGGCTACATAGGTCAAGCGTGTTTGGTTCGAGTTTTCAAACCTGCATTAAGACCGTTATCGAGCTTATCCATAACTGACATTAAATTAGGGTATTGCCAGTGCATCAAACAGTGTCCTCCACTGCTCCTAGGATCCGCAACGTCGCCATTTGGGCCTCTGTTAACCCCCTGATTCCAGTGATGTTAAGCCGTTCATAAGGTCGGTCCCGTCGGAGCGTTTGCAGATGTTCGCCACTTTGAAGATCCCATATCATGATGGCTCCATCGTTGCCACAACTTGCGAGTTTTGTCCCATCAGGACTTCTACTCAGTGCTTGGATTCTGTTCATATGGACGTGACGCACAAACAAACATTCACCACTTTTCACACTCCACCAGCGCAAAATGCCAGCATCATCTCCGCTGACCAGTATGTCTTCAGTTATACCCCATGCAATAGCATAGACAATTCCCGGATGGTTCTCAATAACTCGCAGACGATAGTCGTTTTGCGCATCCCACACAAACAATTCACCACCATCTATACCGCGACCGCCAGAAGCCAATTGCGTTCCATCTGGACTCCAAGCCAAATTCAGAACCATACTACGATGCCCTGTTAATTGATGGTGTAATGTACCATCTGTCGCATCCCACACATACACGATGCCATCATCACCAGCACCCGCCAATAACCTTCCATCTGGACTCCATACCACACGACGTATCCAAGTCGGAAATTCATTTCCTATCCACGGTTGATGATAGGTCTCCGACTCAAATATTTGCACACCATGCTTACCCGTGCCGACAGCTAATCGTTCTCCGTCAGGACTCCAAGCCAGCGCGTAGAATACATTGTCGGGGTCATTAGGATATTGCAATGTCTTGAGGCATATTCCAGATTCCGTGTCCCACAAGCGAATAACATTGTTCCATTCGCTGCTCGCTAACCATTTTCCATGAGGGTTCCATCCGACTCCACATACCGCTCCAGCGTGTCCGTATAGTGAATAAGGTAATGTATCATCGCTCAAATTCCACAATGTCACTATTTTATCAATCCCGCCGACTATCACATGCGTACTATCAGGACTCCAATCAACAGCGTAGAGAGACTTAGAGTACCCCTCAACAGTACGCATACAGTGCATATTGATGACATCCCATTGATGCAGTGCATTTCCACCACCACTTAGCAGGCTAGAACCATCTGGCATAAAAGCAAGTCCACTAATATGATGTTCATGGCCTTGCAACACAGTGCGATAGCTGCCTTTTTCAACATCAACCAACCAAATCATTTTGTCGATGCCGCCACAGGCGAGTGTATGCCCATCCGGGCTCCAAGCTAAACGACCAATACGTGCTAGATGTCCAACAATTGTTTTCCGAGGGTAAAATTGATCATTTATCAAATCCCACAGCTTAACTGTGCCATCAAAGCTTGTACTCGCGAGTATCCGTCCATCAGGGGAAAACGTTAGTGCATCAACAAAGGTTGCATGTCCAGCAAATACCTGTAGACACTTAGCTAGGCCGTTTTCTGGGATCTCCCATAAGCGAATATAGCCTTCCAAATCACCACTGACGAGCAGTCTTCCATCTGGACTCCAGTTGACCGTACATCCGGTTACCGAGACAGGATGTGGAAGCGTCTGAATTTGGATACCATTCTCTACATCCCAGAGCACGACAGTGGCATCATTGCTACCGCTGGCAAGTCTACGGTTATCAGGAGAAAATGCTAAACAGTTGACATGTGCGACATGTCTGCTCAACCAGAGTAGTTTGCCACTTTCGACATCCCAGACTTTGAGTGTGCTATCCCAACTTCCAGTTGCGAGAGTACGTCCATCCGGGCTGAATTTAATTGTCCATATCATGTCACTATGGGCTTGCCATGCATTCTGCAAGGTCATACCGTTTGTATTCCACATCAGAACCTCGCCACGCCTCGTAGAAGCGGCCCATTGTTTCCCAGATTTGCTAACATCAAGTGCTATTACAGAATCAAAAGTATCGGAAAAAACGCTGTCCTGAACAAGGGATTTCGACAAGGTTGTATCCTGCATATCAACCGCTTGTAGATACGAAATGAGCAGTGTTAGTTTTGACAAATCCAGACTACGTAGATGACCACGTAATATCCGTAACAGAGTGATGAGGTTTGAGGGAGCATAACCCTGTGCTGAGCCTACCAATTCACGGAGCTTACCAAGGCGATCAAGTAACAAGGTCTCAACACCTCCCATGCGCGGTGTTGAAGCCCCTAAGACCACTAAAATTGGTGAAATAATCAATCGCTGCTGGGTATTCCGGACATATTCATCTGCTGTCGCTAGTTCAAGACCATACTGTGCGAGCCATTCCATTTGTCCCGTGTTAATTTCAGCGCTTACTGTGTCAATCAAATATGTCGTCAAATATTCCAATATTACGGATTGAAGCGTAAAACTCCCCTGTTTTTGGCCCCGCTCAATCAACGAACGGCGATATAGAGACAGCATGGCCTCCAGCAATTGCACGCGAGGGACAGGCGTAGCAAGGACAATCTGCAACTCATCCAAGGTGACCGGTTCCCGCATAATTGCTAACCACGTTATCGCGTTTCTCTCCAGCACAGACATACGGACAAATTGCTCGGCAAGAAAATCCCGAATGCTGCCAAAGATAACCTCGCCCTGATCAAGAAACGCAGCGATTTCGCCATCGAACAAATCAAGTATGGTCTGCGCCACGATTTTCAAAACGAGAGGATTGCCAGTATAGGTGTCAATCAGGCGCGCGCGGGCACTTGCGCTGCCGGTCACACCTTTCTCGTCCAGCAATTGTTCGCAGGGCTTGGTCTCCAATCGAGCGAGACGCAACATGCGCACCGGGGATTGGTTGCCTTCTAGTCGGGCAAGGTCAATGGGTTTCTCCCGGCTTGTAAACAGCAGACAACTCTGGTGTTCAGTCTCCCCCACCCGACTCAGAAGCTTTTCATAACTTTCGTAACCCGGACGCATACCGGTGGCATTCTCACCTTCCGCAAGCAGTGTTTCAAGATTATCTAGCACCAGCAATACGCGCTGTCCACGCAGGTATTCAAGCATGACATCAATTTGGCGTTCGAGATTATTGAGAGGGCGTTCAGGCTGTAGTGGTGCGAGGATATGGAGGCATTCATCAAGCAGTGCTTCGCAGGTAGGGGCATTACGCAGGGAGCGCCAAATCACCACGTCGAAATGCGACGACTCCCTGTGCATCAGGCTGACCGATAGCGCAGACTTGCCAAGCCCGCCAAGCCCCAGTATGCCCACAACCCGACAGCGGTCATGAACAACCCATTCAGCTAACTGGCTCAATTCCCATTCACGTCCGTAAAAGTTAGTGACAACCAACGCATCGTCCCAGTCCACATGTGGTCTACCTAGTGGAAGAACAACAGTATGATTCAGGTCATGGGGTACCTCAATTTGGGAGGTTATGATGGGGGCCTGAACCTTAGATAACAGGTCGGACAACCACACTTCATCTATCATCACCTTTAGCTGGGCCTCTTTCCACAATGCCCGGATTTCTTCAGCTTCATATCCGATGTGAAAAGCTTGATGTCTGACAGCGAGGGCAACAAATTGCTTGAGGTGTTGGACTTTCGGGTAACTTGCTCCCGCTTCCCACCCTCCTACTGCACGAGCCGAGACACCTAACATTGCTGCCAAGCCTGCCTGAGTGAGGCCGATAGTCGAACGCAGGGTCAGCATTATTTGCCCAAAAGAGTAGTCTTGATTAGTGTACGAAGGCCACTTCATGCAGGCCCTCCTTCTTGCAACATTGCACTAGCTGTGAATTCGGAAGTCATACGAAGTAATCGGAAGTCATTTTGGAAGTGGCATCCGGTGACACCGCGCGCCATGACAATTACACTAAAAATTATATCGAAACGTCGCATTGATTGCTAAATAAATTAATTCCTTAGTGGGTGGTCATTATGTCCAATGTAGAGGATCAGCAACCAGTTAATTGGCAGGAAAGTCGTCGGTTTCGAGCATGGAAGCTGCATCAGCAAGGTTGGTCACAAGCCAGAATAGCCGAAGAACTAGGCGTTTCGCCGGGAGCGGTCAGTCAATGGTTCAAGCGTGTGCGTGATCATGGAAGTACGGAGGCTTTGCGCCGCAGACATGCTTTAGGTCAACGTGCGAAGCTGACTAAAGAACAACTTATACAACTGCCTGTCCTCCTCATTGACGGAGGCGAATCTTTCGGCTTCCACGGAAATAAATGGACAACACGGCGGGTTGCTGCCGTCATCAAAGAGGTTTTCGGTGTTTCGTACCATCCCGGGCATGTAAGTCGCTTACTGCAACAGCATTGTCCCAATTGGCGAAATATCAAGAAAACGTAATTCGCTCACTTTCAGAATACTTTCGACTGGTATTCAAATCACAGATTAAAGATGAGACCCACCAGCGAGACAGAGGCATATAAAGCGAATTACGGAATAGGCCAGTGCGTTATTTACTGAATGATTTACTCCATTCGTCCGAATGAGATCTTATATTGAGGCAAACCATGAGCACTTTAAGCGAACTAACAAAGCAGGAACATCGTATTTTGGAACTCGTCGCTAAAGGATGGCGGAACTCCAGAATTGCTACAGAACTCTTTATCAGTACACGAACCGTCGAAACCCATCTATACCATATCTTTGACAAGCTGGACATATCTTCCAGAACGGAAGCCATGCTCTATGCGCTAAATGCAAGGGCGATGGGAAATCCAGAAGTACGTGTAATTTCTGACGACAGTGCCTACAGAGGCAGCTAAGCTCAGATAAGTTGGTTCTAGAAGCCCAACTCTAGCTACAGGCCAATGTAGTAGCTATGAAATCACACATAAGGTCCCCATTTTTTAGGAGAAGCAGATTATGCAACAAAACAAGTTACGTGAACCGAAATCAGGGCGCTCGCTGATGAGCGTCCTAGTACATGAGGCCCAATTCGATGGTTTGAGCTGGAGTGGTGTCATACAACGTCTTCAGAAAATTGGCTATAACGCACTGCGGTACAGCTTCCCCTAACATCGCTTGATGCTAAACGTCTAATGGGGGAACCAATGGGCGCTGCGGTTGTAGAAATTGCTTCCAGCCACATTCACATGCTTTCACACCCGAATGAGGTTACCGATTTAATCAGCCATGCCGCGCAAACCGTCACTGCCGGCAAGTAAATGTTTTGAAGTGGAATGGAGCCATTCGCCTGAAAGGCAACCGGCTTCATCCAGCAAATAGATACGGCGCACAATCACCAATGTGCGACGATGTTATCCAAGCCAAGCGTTTTAAGTTTATAAAAAGAGGAAAATACAATGAACAATCAACCAGCTACAACCGAAGCACCGATCCTAGTGCCCAATAATTCTCTGTTGACTGCAACACCAGAAGAAGGTCGCCATCTCGCCGTGAAAATGGCACGTCTGATTATTAAATTGACACAACCAGATGCTCAAGTACGTGATGAACTGCGCACAACCTACGCTCACGATCCTATGATGCTCATCACTATTGGGCAAACGGTCGCGGCGGAGTTCGCCACTATCGCCGCTGCCAATAATTATTGGCGGCATGATACTTTAAGCTGATTTATTTACCTATTACCTCCTCCCATCTGTAGACATAAAAATCAGATGTGGAGGAGTGCCACACCATGAAAGCAATTCGTATACGCAAACAAGGATGTCATTCACAATGCCGATGTTGTTCTGGATGCGGTAGGCGTTGGAGACAGTCTTGACCACACATGGGGCATCTTGAGAAAGGGAGGCACACTCATTTCTCGAACTCAACCTCTATTGCAGGAAAAAGCTGTTAATTATGGGGTGCAGTCGATCTTTTTCTACGCAATTGATATTCGCGGAAGCAACGGAAAGCTTATCTTGCGCGGGCGCAATTTTTTGCAGTTCGAAATTGAGATTTCGAGCAAAGTTATGGCTGCATATTCAGCACCAACCATTATTCGTCCAGTAGTAAGGCACGACAATATTCAGATGATGCTGCTACCAGAATTAGAGGAGTTTGCTTCTGCAATCAAGGAAAAACGATCCCCGCTCATTACGGCGGTCGATGGGCGACGTGTTCTGAAGGTACTTGACGCAGTCATCGCATCAGGAAAATCGCACTTACCAGTAGCTCTAACGATTTGACATTTAAATTCAATATTCAAACAATCAACATACAATGAGGCCAAAAAAAGTGGAGCCGAGAAAAAGGTAATATATTGAAAATGTGTGATATGAAAATATCAAGAATAAACCGGAAATATTACAAAGTGTACAGGCTGGAAGCCATCCGCTTATGTGGGCGAATAGAAAATAAAGTGCAGAACACAAGTGATATCGAATATGTTATAATTTATCGGATATTTTTATACTAAAACATCCTGCTTAGCCTTCCGCACCTCGCTTTCGTTGCAGACTATAGGGTGGTCATAAAAAAGGGGGGAAATTATGCGGTATCGAAATGCAATCCTTATTGGTGTCTTCCTGCCTCTGTTCCTAATCTCTGTCGGTGTTATTGAGTCAGCCCCAAATAAACGCCCAAATGCTGCTCAAGTCACACCCCAAAGCATTAGCCTTACGGTGAATAATACAAGCGACACGACTGATCTCAATCCCGGCGATGGTGTGTGTGATACAGACAGTGTAACCGCCGGAAGTCAATGCAGTTTGAGAGCCGCCATCCAAGAAGCAAACACGACCCTTGGAACCGATACGATTAACTTCAACATCCCCGCTAGTGGTGTTCAAACCATTGCCTTGCTTTCTGCCCTGCCAACGATTACGGATGCGCTCGTTATTGACGGTTATTCACAACCCGGATCTGCGCCCGCAACTAATTCGATCCCGGCTGTCATCCTCATCAAAATTCAAATGAAGGCCGCTCTGGAAATCACGGCAGATAACAGCCACATCAAGGGATTAGAAATCTTTGGTCAAAACTATAGTTCATTGGAGACTGGCCCCGGTATTCTGCTCAACGGTTCCTCAAACAGCGTTATCGAAGGCAACTCGCTTGTGCAAAATTCCCAAGGGGTCGCCATTAGCAACTCAGCGAACAACAATATCATTGGCGGAACGACCCCTGCCGCTCGAAATGTCATCTCTGGCAATGGCAGTCCGCTTAGCCGATATACTGCGGGTGGGGTTATTATCAGCGGTGGCAGCGGCAATGTCATTGAGGGGAACTATATCACAGGCAACCTCGTCGGGGTCGTCGCCAGCGCAGATATTACAATCGGTGGAACGAGTGCTGGCGCTCGCAATATCATCTCTGGAAATGCACATGAGGGAGTCCTGATTACGGGCGGTGTGGCCGTCATTCAGGGAAATTACATCGGGACAGATGTCACCGGAACACTAAGCCAAGCGAACGGAGTAGGTGTAAGTCCCGCGTATCATGATGCTGGCATTTACGTTAACATCATGATGACCGGAAACGCAACTATTGGCGGAACACAAGCTGGCGCGCGAAATGTTATCTCTGGCAATGCAGGCGACGGCATTCATATTGAGTTTAGTACAGCTCCTACTGTGCTGGGCAATTACATCGGCACGGATGTAACTGGCACGGCTCCTCTGGGCAACGGGAAGAATGGAGTAACCGGTTCCGCTACTGTCGGTGGCACAACGCCGGGAGCTGGCAATCTGATTGCCTATAATGGTGGTGCCGGGGTGAATAGTGGATTGTCCACACTCTCGAACACTATATTTTACAACGGGGGATTAGGTATCGACTTAGGCGGTCTCAGGCTAAACGACCCCGGTGACACTGACGGTTTGCAAAACTATCCGGTGCTGACATCGGTTAGCCCAAGTGGCAACAATGTCAACATCATAGGAACGCTCAACAGTGCGGCGAACACTACCTTCAGGCTGGAGTTCTTCAGTAACACCAACTGCGATGCCTCCGGTTACGGTGAAAGGCAAACCATGATTGGCTCCACCAATGTGACCACAAACGGCGCTGGAGATGCGAATTTCAATCTTACCCTTCCCTCTGCTTGGCCGTCGTTCATTACGGTAACGGCAACGAATCCGGCCAATAAAACATCCGAGTTTTCAGCTTGCTACTTCCAAACGACTCCGACAACAGTCACGAATACGAATGATAGTGGCGCGGGCAGCTTGCGACAGGCCATTCTAACGTCTAACCTGTCCGTAGGTGTGCTAGATACGATCACTTTTAACATCAACGGTTCGACCAGCATTACGCCTCTTACTCCCCTGCCGGATATTACTGACCCCGTCATTATCGATGCTACAACGCGCATAAACTTTCCGAACGTTCCGATTGTCGAATTGAACGGCAGCAGTGCTGGAGCGGGTGCAGACGGTTTACATATCACTGCCGGAAACACCACCGTCAAAGGATTGAGTATCAATCGCTTCAAAGGGGATGCCATTGAACTGGCCGTCAACGGCAACAATGTCATTCAGGGTAACTTTTTGGGAACGGATGTGACAGGCAATAGCCCCCAAGGCAACGATGTAGGCGTATATATCAACAACACACCGAACAACCAGATTGGGGGCACAACCCCCGCCGCACGCAATACCATCTCCGGCAATATCGGCGAGGGCATTTTTATCGTCGGTAGCGGCGCAACCGGCAACTTGATAGAGGGCAATTATATCGGCACGAATGTGACCGGAATCCATGCAGTGGGCAACAGTTGGTCAGGGATATACATCTACCACGCACCCAATAATATCATCGGGGGGACAACAGCAACCGCACGCAACATTATTTCTGGCAATGCCCATGATGGGGGCGACGGCCTTGTTATCGATGGCAGCGGTTCAACCGGCAACCTCGTGCAAGGAAATTATATTGGTACGGCTGTAACAGGTACGGTTGCTGTGCCTAACCAGAGCAATGGCTTGTATATCTACGATGCCTCAAACAATATCATTGGCGGGACAGCTGCTGGCGCTGGCAACGTGATCGCAAGCAGTTATTATCATGGCGTGGTGATTGATGGCAGCGGCGTTTCTGCCACAATCGCGACTGTGCAGGCCAATAATCCGAGGGAAAATTTGGCGAACATCGGGCGTGCGCCCCAGACCAGCCGATCTATCCGCAGCCAGATATTACCGGACAACAGAGCGAGTGCATCCACAATCGGGGCAAGCGGCAACGTGTTACAGGGCAATTACATCGGCACGAATGCAGCAGGTTGGGGTAGTCTAGGCAATGGTTATAACGGTGTACTCATCTACCACGCAAGCAACAATGCCATTGGCGGAACAAGTCCCGGCGCTGGCAATGTGATCGCCTACAACTCCTATGTGGGCGTGTTAATAAACACGGGCATAGGCAATCGTATCTTGTCGAATTCCGTTGTCTCTAACGGTTTACTCGGCATTGACCTCTACCCGCCTATTGGCATAACGCCTAATGATGCTGGCGACGTGGATACGGGCACAAATGGCCTTCAGAATTACCCTGTGTTGACATCGGTGACCGACATTGATGGCACCATTGTCGTGAACGGTACATTGAATACCAACCCTAACGCTTCAATTCGGATGGAGTTTTTCGCCAACAGCGTGTGTGATGCAAGTGGATACGGTCAGGGAGAGTCCTATGTGGGAACTAGCAGTGTAACCACAAATAGCAATGGCAGCGCGAGCTTTATCCTGACGTTCCCTACGCCATCAAACCATTACATCGCAGCAACGGCGACGGACGCAAATAACAACACCTCAGAATTTTCTGCGTGCCGCAAGATTAGCGTGCCGACAAGTGTCACTACAGCACCCGTCCTGTCCCTGCCAGCCAATGGCACCAGCACCAACGACACCACCCCAACCTTCATTTGGACAACAATAGCAAACGCCACCAGTTACGAGTTACAAGTAGCCACTGATGCACAATTCAGCAACCTCGTCTTTAGCCTGTCGGGCACCTCAAACACTCAAACTCCCGCTGCGTCACTGGGAGTAGACCATCTCTATTACTGGCGCGTTCGAGGTCTTAGCAGCGCCGGAAATGGGCTGTGGAGTGTGGGTACATTCACACTCGACACGCAGCCGCCCGCCACACCGATCCTCTTGACACCGGCGGACGCATCCAGCACTGACAACAACCTGCCCAACTTCACATGGCAGACTGTTTCTGACGCTGCCAAATATGAAATTCGATTGGATACCGTCAACCCACCCACCGCCACAGGCATTATCGTTTTAGTAACGCACTTCACCCCACCTGTGCCCTTATTGGTCACAAGCTATTACTGGCAGGTGAGAAGCATTGACACCGCCGGAAATATCTCGGCGTGGAGCGTACCTTTCAGCGTCAACATCATTTCGCCTCCAAATGCCGCGCCACCACGCAATTATTTTACGGTGTTTCCGATTGTCTTGACATGGAACAGCTTGAGCTGGGCGACGGAATATGAAATCGAGGTGGACAGCAGTCCGAATTTCACGCTGCCACTGAGTTACCATCAGGCTTCTATTCTGCCCGATACGCTTCAGGCTATGATTGGCTCACTTCCGTCCGGTACTTATTACTGGCATGTGAGGGCAAAGAAACCTGACGGTACATGGAGTCTCTGGAGCTTAACGGACAGCTTTGTGGTCTTAACCTAGTTCGATGTAGGACTTTCGCTTTAGGGACTGAGAAAGGCAGGGATACGGGGTTGGCGTAGCTCTGCGCGTAGATAATCGCTGAACAAATCGTGCTGCACAGCATAGAGCGTTTTGCTCAGTTGCTGAGTTTTGACCTTCAGTGTCAGCCAAACCAGATAACAATAGGCCAGATGGTTACATTGCGAACGGGCATGACGACATTCACACTTTTCCGTTCGGGTTAACTGTTTCAGTTCGCGGTGCAGTTGCTCGATCTGCCAACGCACAGCATTCTCATCTTGAATGTCGGGCGTAGTGAACGTGCGTTCAGGATGATTGGTGATCACCCACTCAATGTCGCCGTTTGTAGCTACTGCCTTGAATAACTGCACTTTGAAGGGCATTTCTTTCAGTTTCACCGGTACACCTTGCAACAGGCGCTGCGGTGTCCATTCAATATCTTGTAGGTGAATGTAGCCGTCATCTTTGCTCAAACTCACCAGTGGGTTGTCTTTCAGAGTCGTTATGAAAAACATTTCCAATCGCACCATCAGCTTCAAATTATCCACCGACGCATACCAACTATCAAACAGGAGGGTTCGCGTTTTGATCGGCTTGTCGCCCTTGGCACGCAGCAGCATCTCGCGGAAGTGATCGTTTTTGGTCAAGCCATCCGCTTCTGGGGCATAGATGCGGTAGTCAATCGGGTAGAAATCCTCGCCATCCGAATGGACAAGGTTAATCACCCCAATCCCCCCGCACTAAGCTATGCTCTGCTATACTGTTTCTTCACCAGTTCGATTTTGCGTGAGTATTGCTTGTTTTGTATGCTATCATCCACAATCAGATAGGCTGCTTGGCTATCTTTCAACAAGGGTGCTACGAGTTCCCACAAACCGTGTGCCGTCAGTTTATCTCGTTTAAGATAATCGCTAATCGCATCATGACTCACCCCTTCAAGATGCTCAGCTAGATTGGTACAGGTATAGTTAATCGGCGTACTAATCAGATATTCGATATATTGGCGTTTGGTTATCATCCGTCTACATTACTACCTCATTCCCCTTCAAGCGAAAGTCCTACATCTAATAATCTCACGTACATCACTAACATGTTCCAAATATTTGGAGATGTACGGTAGTAATCATTACATATTACTAGAGTAATTCCGGTTATCTTCTTATCCAGTATAAGAGTCGGGACTCATGTCGCCAAAATGAATACATTAGGGCAATCGCATATCAAATCTTAAGGGGGGATAATGGCAAGAAAAAGGGCTTGCCATGTTGCCAAAGACCGACCTATTCAGCTACTTCTCAGACTTAGAAGACCCCAGAATAGAGAAGAAT
>JACDGI010000966.1 GCA_013821665.1 Anaerolineae bacterium | reverse complement strand
CACCGGGGACTTCTTCGTCAGCGGTGACTTTGTCAGCGCTGTCGGCAAGCAGGGGCGGCCATGCTTCGGCGCACTTGCCGTTGCAGACACTCTTACCCAATGGGTCAGCAGGGAATACATATAGGGTCATGCCCTTTGCGCCCACCAGATATTCGCCTCTGGTGTCCGACTTACCAAGACTAACGGTATATTCATCTTGCGCCAGCGCTGGAATGACGCTGATCAAAAACACAGCCAGTAAAAACAAAACGATACGGCGAGACTTTAACATTTTTACCCTCCCTACGGTATTTGCGATTGTGGGTTGTTTGTCACCCACCTAATGTGTTAATCGTTCGGATTTTGCATTTTGGATTGCGCAGGTTGGGCAATCACTTTACAGTATGAGCAGGAAACTGCTAGACTGATGAAGTGGAGCGAATAGATATGCAGTTTCAATTTGACGATCTGGAAATCATGAAGCAAATTATCGCCCGCGACCAGCAGGCTTTTCGGGCGTTATATCAAGAGTATGGGAAGGCCGTTTACAGTCTGGCCTATCACATGCTGCAAAACGCTACCCTTGCCGAAGAGGTGACGCAAGATACCTTTGTCAAAGTTTGGCAGAGCAAAAGCCATTGGGACCCCGCAAAAGGGAAGCTCAAAAACTGGCTGCTGACGATTACCCAATTCACCGCCATTGATCGTCTCCGGCAAGAACGCCGCCAACCGGATCTGCATCCCGACTCGATTGATGAAATGGCCGAAGAGATTCCCGCTTATGCCAGCGAGTCATTGTGGCGCGACGGCACGACCTTACGCATGTTGGTGCAGCAGCTTCCAGAAGAACAGTCGATGCTCATCGGTCTGGCCTTTTTTCGAGGGATGAGCCACGGCGATATTGCCGAAGTCACACACATTCCTTTAGGCACTGTCAAAACACGATTACGGACTGGTTTACAAAAATTGCGTGAATTATGGTTGGATTCGGTTCAACAAACATCTAAATCAGGGTAATCAGTCGTATAATACTTAAGGAAGTGAGTACGAGTAGGGTAGTATGAGTTCTAAGATCACCTTGGCATCAGGAAACCGCTGCGATGCCATTCGAGAGTTAATTCCAGAATATGCTTTCGGGCTAACTGATCCGGAACAAACGCGCTTTGTCGAAGCGAACCTATCCTCTTGTGCCGAAGCGGCTGCCGAGTTGGCTGATTTCCAACGGATGCAGGCCGAGATGCGGGCGGATGTCGCCCAGATCGAACCGCCAGTGGCACTCGAAAGCAAGTTGATGGCGGCCATTGCCGAGCCAGCTTCCAAAACTACACCGATCACAACGCCTCGACTTGCAACACGCCGCCGTTCGATACCGGTTGGTTGGTTGGTCGCGGCTGCCGCTGTAATCGTGCTGCTGCTGACCAACGGTTATTGGTTGGCGCGGGTTAACGACCTCAACCAACAGCAAGCACAACTTATTTCACAGCAACCTTCAACCGATCATCCAGCTTTCATCCTGACCAGCACCAGCGGATTGCGCTGGGTACGACTGCCACCGGCTGAAGAAACGGCTGATACCTCGGCCTTCATGATGTGGAATGCCGAGAGCAAAATTGGTCTGCTTTACGCGCACGGTTTCCCCAAGCTGACTGTGGGCAAATCTTACCAGTTGTGGTTGACGCGCGGCGAAACCCGCAAGGGTGTGGGCACATTTGTGGTGGACGAGAACGGTCAGGGTGCGCTGCTTTTTAGCAGTGAAACGCCGATTGACGAGTTTACATGGGCGCGTATTACTGACGAGCCGGAAAATGGCAGTCCACAGCCGACAGGCCCGATTGTGGTCATTGGCAAACTTTCTACCTGAACACTTTATGCTAAACCCCCTCACCCCAACCCCTCTCCCTTGAGTTCGGGTTCAGGAGACGACATTTCTTGTGGATCAGCCAAGAACCCCCACCCCAGCCCTCCCCCGCAAGCGATGGAGGGAGCCAATTCAGGGAGGGATTCATCATCGTTTTTAAAAGTGTCGTCCTATGAATAAGTTCGGGGGAGAGGGGCTACAAGCCGCAGCAACGATTTACGATCATGTTAGACATTTTTAATACAGCTCAGTGCTGAAAGGAATTCCACTATGTCACGTCGTTTTATGCTGCAAAAGATCATTTTTGCAATTGGTCACGACTCGTGGGTCATGGACGAACAGGGCAATAAAGTTTTCCTCATCGACAACAAAACGGTAGCGCTGCGTAAAACCTTTATTATGTACGACATGCAGCATCAAGAGGTTCTAAAGATCCAGAGCCAACCGCTGCACCTTCATAAAACCATTACTATTGACCATCAGGGTAAGGAAGTTGCCCAAGTGCAAAAGGCGTGGCTGACTGTTTTGCGCGACAAGTGGAACATCCAAGTTCCCGGCGGCGAGGATTTAGTGGCGATGGGCGATTTGCTCGACCACGAATATCACATCACGCGTGGTAATCAAACCGTCGCGGATATTTCTAAAC
>JACDGI010000965.1 GCA_013821665.1 Anaerolineae bacterium | reverse complement strand
GTCCCACATCACAGGATCGAGAGCGCTTGATACTGCGGGACATTGCGACCATCTGTAGGAGTCCGTCGGGGCACAGTGGCTCCGGGATAACTTACAGCGCGCCCTTTCGAGCTAACGCGGCCTGGCTAACGATGCATCCGTCTGATCGATAACCCGCATGTATTTTTGTTAAGGTGCATTTCTGCACAGGTCTTACCACGTCGGGGTTCCCCGCTGCTCACCCGAAGGGCGGCACGGTTTTGATTGAGGACGAGTTGCGCTTTTGGCAACTCGTTCGCCACAAGGCCAGATCAAAACCGTAGCTGTAGCCGCTTGCGGCTGTGAGACAGCGGGGTGGCGTGGTACTGTGCAATGAGAAATGCACCTAAAGACAGGCGGCATGGAGCAGACGCGGTGTGACGAGCAGGCTAAGGTGAGGGGCGTTGGAAATCGCGGAGCAACCTGCCGTCGATCTCCTCGCCAGATCGCTCATTGAACAGCATAATGGATATCATTCACTGACTTTATATAAAGAAAAGCACCTACTATGGAAAAACACTACTCTGATATTCAATCTCTGTTGTTAGCCTGTCTGGTTCACGACGAGTATCCCGATACCGCACCCTTGATCGCTTCTTTGAGCCATGTACGCGAAACCAGTTATTTCACCCGCAGCGAGTTCCTGACCATGTGTAAATGGAAGGAACCGCGTGAGCGTCGTCGTCAAAATTGGGCAAGCAATACGGAAGACGAGGTGCGAACGCTTTCAGCCCAGGCATTTGGCGCACCGGATGAAGCCCGTCGCATCCTTCACCTATGTCGTCTGCGAGGCGTAGGCATCCCGGTTGCATCCGCGTTCCTTGCCCTGATTGACCCTGAACGCTATGGGGTTATTGATATTCGCGTCTGGCAGCTTCTGGCTCTATATAATGAGGTGAATTACGACCCGGATGGGCGAACTTTACAGGTGCTGCACTGGCTGGATTATTTGGACAAAATCCGGTTGTGGGCGGACGAACTAAAAGTCAGTGTACGTACCATTGAACGAACGCTTTTCCAGCATCATCGAGATATTCAAACGGAGCGGCTGTATCCTTGATTTTGCTTTCTCTACCGACGTTTCTTGGTCAAATACTTCCTAGTCGCATCTAGAAATTTCGCAAGTTCATCTGGATTCTCACCACCATACCCCTCGATGACAAAGTGCAGGCACTGCCCGACGGTGTTCAGATAGGGCGGCGCTGAGGTGGGCAGCAAAATAACGTTCCTCCCCGAACCCCGGTAGTCCTCATTCACGACCCATGCCAGATGCTCTAGCAGATACCAGCCAAATTTCCCTGAAGGCAGGGTGAACTTCACGTACCATGTTCCCGCCCGCCACTGGGAGGGATTGGTGATGACCTCATGCCCACCGCAGCTGCCAACAGTCATCACCCCCGGATAGCGATTGAGCGCTTGCACCAGCTTGACCATGTTGGCATCAAGTTCGTCATAGGGGATGCCTTTTTTGCTTGTGCCTTTCGCTGATGCTGTGGTTAGCGGCTTGTCAAACATCAATTCCAAATCATCTTCATCCATATCCATAAGTCTTCCCTTAGCTCTGGCAAGATGGCATCCGTTTCGCCTTCTTTGCGTTTTTGACGCGCTTCGCGTTTCAATTCGCGCTGGCAGTCCTTGCAGATGTGCAGGGCATTGACCACGCCCACCAAACTTCTTATGGGCGCGGCGGCGACCACAAATCCGACAATAATGCTCGGCAGATTTTATCTTGCCTATAGACTATGCTCATGCTGGATAACGTTCTGAACTTTGCTGAATATGGCGCAGTTCTTGAGACAGATACTGTATCTCACGCTGGAGGGCGGCTACCCGGTTCTTACTCTCACGGCGCAGACGCTCATTCTCCGCTTTGAGCAGCAGATTTTCTTTGTGCAGGTGGCTGATGTCACCGTCAGGTAGATTTGCATCAGGCAAACTATCAACGGTATATTTCTCGCTCACCCAATTCACCTTCACCAATTGATTTGGCTCAAATAAGGCCAACCCACTTTCCGTCAGCCCTAATGCCCGTGATTTCCCCCGCGATTTCACCAAATATCCCCAGGTGATCAGTCGTTCCAGGTTATAGTTGACGACTGAGGTTGACGTTATTCCTGTCGCCAGACTGATTTCACGAATGCTGGGAGCAAACCCGTTTTCAAGGGTGTGCTGGTGAATGAATCGAAGGATATGATGCTGTCTTTTACTCAACATGCTCTATAAACTCTCCACTCAACATTACAACTTTAAAACCATTATCGAGGGAAAATAAAAACAGGACAAGTGTTCCGGGTTGAAATCGCACTACAAATGAGTATGAAGATCGTTTGTATGTGCTGTAAAATACAAATTGATTCGCTGAAAAACCGATCAAACCAGTCAAACCAATCAGGAATGCTGACTGGTTGACCGGTTTGATCACTTTGACCGGTTATTTTGCTGTTCCGTTTTCAATCGGTGGCACGTCATAGCGC
>JACDGI010000176.1 GCA_013821665.1 Anaerolineae bacterium | reverse complement strand
GAATTAGCCTTGATTACGCAATTCTCCCTCAAATACCACCTGAGTAGTTACGCATTTTGTGCAATACTTCCGCCGAACTGTGCAGCGGGACTAGGGGAGAGAACCGCCGAATGTTCATTTTATGTCGGCGGATGGCTCGGCTATTGCCGCTGAAATGACACAACTTCGGCGGGAAGCTCGGCTAATGCCACCGCTGTGCAATTTGTGCATGTCGCTGCTTTGTTTGCTGAAAATCTAAAGTCTTTAGTCGTCAGTCTCCAGTCACCAGCAAAACTAATCTAACACGGCTCGACCCTACTGTTATGATAGAACAAAAGTTCATATCCGTCAAGAGGAAACGGTTGGAGTTTTCAAACTTGAGTGAGCGACAAATTAGCTTAAGTTACCGTCTTCTTCGACAGTTTGAAATCCAGTACCAGCCGACAAGGTGATGTTCAAGTGCCATTCGTAAGTCGCATGGGGTTTAACGGTTGAATACTCTCTACGCTTCCGAGCGATGTCAATCCGGTCAAATGTGCCTGTTGCGGGTTCTAAGAATATGTTGTGGATGTCGTGCCAGCCACCCTCATTCGGCAGGACTGCCAGATAGGGTACAGTTTCCACAGGGAATGACAGCGCCATTGAGAAATTACTCTGGTGATACTTCAAGGCACACCAACCCTCAGGCATCTTCCCTTTGACGAAGTATTTCTCGACGGCCTTCGTACTCTTAGGACGGAGTTTGCTCAAATCGCGTTGTTCGCCACTTTTGGAGGTAAATCGCGGCCATGCGGCTTCATCTCCATAGCTGCCGATAGAACCGTTGGTGCTGACGCTGTTAACCGCTTCGACCTTCGGCGGTAAGACAAGCTCTACATTATCTTCCAGATTAATCATCGTGTGGGCGGCCCACATAAAGTCAAAATCGAAATCCGAGAGATTGGTGAGGGTGTATTTTGTATGCAGGATATGGGGTGCTGTGAACGATAATACTTTTTCTAGTTTATAAGGAAAGCGCACGCCATAGGTACTCATCGACAGCTTATTAGCCTCAATTTGATGATCCCAGTTGAGTGCCCATACCTCACCATGATCGGGTATTTTAGTTCCCTGCCACGGGTAGCTCTCATAGAAACACTCGTCAATCGATGGGAACATTTCATCGAAGCCCGAACACTCCGCCGACTCATAGTGACCATCATAGGGTTGGAGTAAATATTTCTCGTTAGGTCGTTGAACCATTAGTTCGCGTTGCAGCGGCTTATAAATCAGTGAACACATCTTGGAGCCTATAGACGGCAAAAATTGCGCCTTGATGATGTCAGACTCGAAGGTAATGGCGGGCTGATCTTTATATTGTGAGGCGTAAATAGACATCGCGTTTGCCTTTTATACTTAGGGATGAAATGGTGGCTAACAACATTTACGGCGTATCACCCAACCAGTCTTTGGGACTCATGGTTTTGACATTCTCGACCACATCCGTTTTCTTATCACTGACACCCAGTAAGATACGTGTGCTGGTTCCACCATCCACCAACAAGACTTGTCCGTTCACATAACGCGCGTCATCGGAGGCGAAAAAAACCACTGCTCCGGCAATGTCTTCGGGATAGCCAATCGACCCCACCGGAATTTCGTGGTCGAAGGCATGTGGATCAAAATTGGGATCCATGATGTAATTCTTCTCGACAGCAATCGCCCCCGGTGCTACGCAGTTCACATTGATGTGATGGGGCGAGAGTTCAATCGCTAACTGGCGCGTCATGGCATTGAGGCCACCTTTAGCCGCCGCATAGGCCGTCATCCGCTTATAAGTTTGTTGACCGTGAATCGAACTGATAATCACGATCTTGCCGCCGCCCGTTTTCATCATGGCGCGGGTCGCAGATTGGGCGCAGAAAAAGTTGCCCTTCAAATTGGTGTCGATAACGAAATCCCATTGATCTTCGGTCATGTCCAAGAAAGCAATATGAGGGTCAACTCCCGCGTTATTGACTTGAATATCAAGCCGCCCAAACGTCGAAACGGTTTGCTCAACCATCGCCTCGACCTGCGCCGCTTTGGAAACATCCGCCTGAACAGCGATACTTTGTTGTCCTGTAGTGCGGATTTGGGCAGCCACTTCTTCGGCTTTATCCGCCATAGCTGGAGCCGGATAATTGACGACAACATGAGCGCCTTCCGCTGCCAAACGCAGGGCAATCCCTTTGCCAATGCCTTGCCCCGCGCCGGTCACAATTGCAATTTTATCCTTGAGTCTCATACCTAAAATTCCTTATCGAATAACAGTGTTTTACCACTCGCCGAATGAGTTGTCATCCGCGTGAAACAAGTGCGGCACTTGCCATGATCCATCATCCGCGAACGTGGTCATAATCGCCTCTTCATCCAGTTCGATACCTAAACCGGGCGCGGTCGGCAGTTCAATATAACCGTTGATCTGTACAAAAGGTTGTTTGAGATAACCTTCGCCCAAGGTGACTTGTTCTTGACATAGGAAGTTCGGTGTACAGGCATCGACTTGGAGGCTGGCTGCCAGTGAAATCGGCCCAAGCGGGTTATGAGGTGCAACCGCCGCGTAATACGTTTCAGCCATCGCCGCGATTTTTCGCACTTCGCCGATGCCACCCGCGTGACATATATCCGGTTGTAGAATCGCCGCTGCCTGTTTCTCCAACACTTCACGGAAACCCCAGCGCGTAAACAGCCGTTCGCCGGTTGCAATCGGTGTCGTCGTGGATCGTGCGACTGTGACCAGTGCATCAATATTTTCGGGCAGCACCGGTTCTTCAATAAACATCAGGTCGAATTCTTCAAAGGCTTGCGCGAGGCGGATCGCCATCGGCGGGCTGGCACGGCCATGAAAATCCACCGCCAGATCGACTGTATCTGGAACGGCTTCGCGAATCGCTTGTATCTTGTTGACCTGCGAACGCACATAAGCCTTGGTATCCACATGGCGTATCGGGCCATCAATGGCTGCTTTAAGTGCGGTAAAGCCTTCCGCTACTAATTCTTTGGCACGGGCTGCGATCAATTCTGGTGTTTCTCCATGACACTGCGAGTAAATACGGATGCGGTCACGGACGGCTCCGCCGAGTAGGTGATACACAGGCACGCCCAATGACTTGCCCAGAATATCCCACATGGCTTGCTCAAGGCCGCTAATCGCGCTCACCAGCACCGGCCCACCGCGATAAAAGGTGCCGCGATACATCACCTGCCAATGCCGTTCGATTTGGCGTGGATCTTTGCCGATTAGATATTCACCCAGTTCTTTGACGGCCATCGCCACGGTTTGGGCGCGTCCTTCCACAATCGGTTCGCCCAATCCGACTAAGCCTTCGTCGGTGTGCATCTTCAAAAATAACCAGCGTGGCTTGACGAAAAAAGTCTCTATTTTAGTGATCTTCATAAGGCTTGTACTTTCTTTGAAGCATAAGTGTATTTCAACAACTGAGTTTAACATTTTTGGCCTAAATCAGCCGGACAAGTAGCACCAATTTTCACCGAAGAAATGACCATTTTAGTTCTGTGAAAAGTAAAGAATTTGATACTATTTGGTACACTATAAATTTGGCGAGTCCTATGCTAGAAAAGGGCAGATTAAGTAGACTCATCTCATATGCGGTAGTATTAAGTAAATCAAGGAATAGGGAAACAAGACCTGTTACCGAGGACGTTATGACCAGATCAAAAAATAATCATCCTTTGACGAAAAGTGAAGCGGGCGAAATAGCGCAGCAGTCCTCAACAAGTGATGAACAACCCAGTGTAGATAACGCCGCGCATCAACGTGCGGAAATTATGGCTTCCATCAACGCTGCTTTACTGCAAGCGACAGACGAAGCCGGTATTTTGGCTGCGTTTGCCGGTTATGCCGAGTCTCAGGGCGCAGCCGGTGTACTGCTCAATTATATGATGTCTGATGGCACGGCCAGCAGTGCCGATTTCAAACCGGTTGCCCGCTGGATTTTTAACCAGCCTGTTCCTTACCGTGTCGTCGACAGTAACGAGAAATTCCATGACATCATCATCGAAATTCGAGAACTGGCGCTTGGCACACCCGGCAATATTTTTTATATCGAGAATGTTGCCACCGATGAGCGTTTAAGTGCGGACAAACGGGCTGATTTTCTGACCCAATATCCGATGCGTTCCGAAGCCTTGCTGGGTTTATATGGCAGCGGGCGTTGGCAGGGCAGTTTGATTATCATGTGGCATAAACCCCATCACTTCACCGATGAGGAACGCTACGTCTACGGGCAAATTGTTCAAAATCTATCCGCTGTCGTCGCCACTCGCCGCGCCTATTTAGCCGAACAAGAAGCACGTGAGGAAGCGACCACCCTCTACAAAGTGTCTGAGTCGGTCAATGCTGCCAAAACTTATGATGAGTTATTGCGCGCAGTCGCCGTTTTAGAACCACAGGCTGATACTCTTTATTTGTATCTGTGGGAAAACTTCAATTTTGACAGTGCGAGCCACTACGAAGTGAACGCGATTCACAATATGCAAGGCATTAGCCCAATTGAACCGGGACATCACCTGAAAAAGAGTGATTTCCCATTTTCAGGGCAGAACTTCCCCGAACGCTACTGGTTCATCGAGGATACACATGCCGACTCGCGTGTTGATCCTGTCAGTCGCGCCAGTTGGGATGCTTTGAATTCACGAGCAATCCTCATGGTCAGGTTGGTCTATGGTGACATCAGGATTGGCAGCATCGCCTTTCACAGCGCTCAGCCCCGTTCATTCAGCCAACGCAAACGGCGCTTAGCCCTCGCCATTGGTGATCTGGTTACGGCGGCTGTCGAACGTATTCGGCTGCAACAAAATATGCAGGCATCCGTCAAAGCCCAGCAAGAAGCTTATATCGCCGAGCAAAGTGCCCTTCAGGAGGCGAATCTTCTTTATCAAGCCTCCGAAGCCATCAATATAGCGACCACTTTTGCGGAGGTCATTAAAGCTATCGCGCCGCTTGCCCGTCAGATCGAGCGCGTTTATCTGTTTTTATGGGAGCATCTGGATTACCGCAAAGCTAAGTATTTTGAAATCGTAGCCGGAATTAATCAGAGAAATGAAAGTTCTTTGGCTGTTGGGACACGCTTTACAGAAGCGGAATTCCCAATAGTAGAGCATGTGATTAAAGCGCGTCAGGTCGCGATTGAAGATATTAACGACCATCCACTCGTCGATCCGGTGACGCGGGCAGGTTGGGAGTCCGTTCATGCACGTTCGCTGCTGCTGGTTGCGCTGGTTCAGAACCAACGTTGGTATGGCACCCTGAGCTTTGAAAGCTCGACACCCCAGCAGTATTCGGAACGAGATCGTCGCTTGACTCTGGCGATCAGCGATTTAGTGTCCAGCGCTGTCATCCGCATTCAGTCACAGCAAGAAACCGCTTCGGCCCACGAAGAGACGGCTTTTCTGTACCGTATGGCTGGCGAGATCAATGCCGCCATGAGCTATCAGGAAATTGTTGATTCAGTGGCACGGATGCAGCTCGATTCAAGCGGTGTGTTCATGAGCTTTTTTGAACATTTGGACTTAAACCGCGCCAGTTATGCTGAAACGATTGTTTATAGTGCTGTGTCCGAAGAATTGCAGCAATATATCAAGCCGCGTGTTCCAGTCATCTCGGTAATAGAGAAACTGAGATATGACCGTGTTTGGGTTTCAGAGGATTTTTTCGCTGATCCACGTTTTGATGGTGCTGCACGAGATTACTATCGCAATTTACCAGCGAGAGCCAGCATTGTCATACCGCTGCGTGCGGGTGAACGCATCTGGGGCATGATGACTTTTTACTATGCTAATCCACGTACTTTCAGCGAACAGGAACGCCGTATCGCGCTCGGTATCGGTGACCTTGCCAGCGCTGCGGTTGAACGCGTTCGTTTGCAGCGAGAAACCATTGAATCGAAGGAAGAGGCCGATTTTCTCTATAAATTGGCCGAACAAATCAATGCCGCGACTTCCTATCAGGCCATATTGGATGCGGTTGTGCGTCTGATTCCCGATTGCGAAGGTCTTTTCTTGAATTTGTGCGAGAACTTTGATTACGATACCTCAACCTATTTTGATGTACCGGTAGGCGCTAATGTTCCTGAATATTATCAGTGGATTATCGGCACACACATACTGAAGGCTGATTTTCCCATCGCAGCGCTAGTCAAGAATGAGCGCTTGTTCGTGGTCGAGGATGTCCAGAAAGACCCGGAAATCGATGAGATATCCAAAGCCAATTGGGAAAATATCGGTACCCGCGCACTTATGGCGGTAACGTTTCGGCGCGAAGATCGCTTGATGGGCTGGTTATTATTCGTTCGCTCACAACCGCATCACTTTTCCGAGCATGATCGTCGCTTGGCACTGGGTATCGGCGATCTGGCTAAAGCGGCGGTTGAACGTATTCGCCTCCAAAGCGAAACGGTGGACGCAAAAGAAGAAGCCGATTTTCTCTACAAATTAGCCGAGCAGATCAATGCGGCGACCTCTTATCAAGCTGTTCTTGATGCAGTTGTACATTTATTCCCCGATTTTGATGGTGTGTATTTGAATCTGTGTGAACATTTTGATTATGAACGAGCCAGCTATTTTGACATACCGGTTGCGGCGAACATTCCCGAAAACCTTCAACATATCGTTGGTATGCGTCTTCCTAAAACACGATTTCCATTAGCAGATCAACTTCAAGATCAGCGTCTTTTCGTCATTGAAAATGTGGAGACTGACCCGCGCGTCGATGAAACGTCGCGGGCGAATTGGAAAGTAACCGGCACACACTCATTGATTATTGCACCGTTCCACCGCGAAGGACGCTTATTTGGGTGGTTATTCTTCAACAGTTCGAAACCACGACATTTTTCTGAACGTGATTTACGTCTTGCACTCGGTATTGGTGATTTGGCTAAAGCGGCTGTTGAGCGCATTCACCTGCAACAGGAAACTATCGAATCAAAAGATGAAGCCGATTTACTCTACAAATTAGCCGAGCAAATCAACGGCGCTACCTCGTATCAAGCGGTGTTGGATGCGGTTGTGCGCTTGATGCCGGATTTTGAAGGTGTCTTTCTGAATCTGTACCAATATTTTGATTATGATCGCGCCAGCTATTATGAAGTGCCCGTAGCCGCCAATATTCCAGATCATCTGAAGTGGATGGTCGGGCAGCGCGTGCCGAAAGCCAATTATCCGGCTGCCGAGCAATTTCGTAATCAACGCTTAGTCGTCATTGAAGATGTTGAGAATGATCCGCGTGTCGATGAGATTTCGCGTTCAAACACGGCACAGACCGGCACACGTTCGATGATGTTTGTGACCTTTCATCGCGAAGGTCGTTTATTCGGTTGGTTGTTCTTCAATAGTTCGAAACCGCGTCATTTCTCCGAACGTGATTTGCGCCTCGCCTTGGGTATCGGTGATTTGGCTAAAGCGGCCATTGAACGAATCCATTTACAACAGGAAACCATTACTGCAAGGCAGCGTGCCGAGATTTTGGCCGGCCTCAACGCGGAATTTTCACGCGCGGTCAACGAGATTGATTTGCTGCGGGCATTCGTCCCTTATGCCGGGTCGATAGGGGCTTATCGCGTCGAAATGGCCTATGCCGAACATTTTAGAGGGGATGATTCCTTTGCATCCTATCTGATTGCTTTATGGATGAATGGTGACTACACCGACTATCGCCAACCGGGGCATCAACCACGGCACGTTCGCAGTCACCAATATTTATTAGGAGGTCTCTGGCTCCCGCATCCGGATCAGGTCATATACAGCGAAGATATTGAGAACGACATTCGGCTGGATGAAGAACAGCGCGTCCGATTTAAACAGCAGTTCAATATGGGTGCAGCAGTTATTTTGCCGCTCGTACATGCAGGCGAGTTCCAGGGGCTAATCAGCATCAATTGGTCTGAAGCGCATCAATTTTCTGAAGATGAGCGCTTTATTCTTGAGCAGCTTTTACAAACACTTCCGGCAGTTATTGCGACACGGCGCATCTATTTGTCCGAGCAAGAAGCCCGTGCCGAAAATGAGCTTCTGTATACGGTTGGCAAAGACATCAACCGCGCCAAAACCGACTACGATGTGATGATGGCTGTCAGCTTATGCTTTCCCGAACCCCTCTATGTCGCCATTTTCATGTGGGAAAATTATGACCGCAATAAGGCATCGTATAGCGAAGTCGTAATCTCAACCGATTCTGAGTGTCCTGCTGGTACGCGTCTGCCTCGCAATATTTTCGACTTGTCAGAAGCCGACAATGGTAAAACGCAGGTCATTGACGATGTTCATGCACCGCAGTGGGCTGGTCATTTAGCGGCTGCTTCCGCAGGACGTTTTGGAGCTGCCTCAGTCGCCTTCACCAACTTGGCTGAAAATCAGCAGGTAGTTGGTGTATTTACGATTGGTTGTAGAACGCAGCGCAACTTCACCGACCGCGAAATTCGCTTGATGTCCGGTGTGAGTGACTTAACAGGGGCGGCGCTGGAACGCTTTCGTTTGCGCGATGAGACCGAACAGGCTCGCCAACGGGCACATGATCTCGCTGCTTTGGAAGAACGTACACGCCTCGCCCGTGAACTCCACGATTCAGTTTCACAGGCCCTTTATGGCATCGGCTTGGGCGCACAGACAGCCTTCCGCTCGCTCGACAAAAACCCGCTGGTGGTACGCGAATCCATTGAGTATGTCCTGACCTTGGCGGCGGCTGGCTTGGCCGAAATGCGTGCGCTCATCTTCGAACTGCGACCTGAATCGCTGGAGACCGAAGGCTTAGCAGTAGCCCTCGCCAAACAGGGCGCATCCATTCAAGCACGGCATGGCATCGAAGTCCATATCGAGCTGGGTGATGAACCGGAACTTGCGCTTTCAAGCAAGGAAAGTTTGTATCGGGTCGCGCGGGAAGCGCTGCATAATGTCGTCAAACATGCGAACGCCACGCGTGTGACGCTGCGAATGCGCTACGATGGCGACAGACTTCAGTTAGATGTGATTGATAATGGCGTGGGTTTTGAGACCAATCAGGACTTCCCCGGCCATCTCGGCCTGCATTCCATGCGTGAGCGGGTGATGCAGCTTGGCGGTCAGATCAGTATCCAAAGTTCGGTCGGTAACGGCACACAATTGACGGTCATCATGCCAATCTGAGAGAACTGGCTACATCCAAAGTCGGAGCGGAAACCTGCCCAATGGCTCAGGTTTTAACCGAGTGGTTGTGTAACGATGGTGATATGTCGTCGAATAGGTTTGAAAGGTAACCCCTAATTATGGTGCTTCTACCCTCCGTCATTGCCCGTCCTTTTGGTGCCCGTAGGCAGGCGATTGTTAGCTTTGGTGATACGCACATGGTCATTGGTTCAGCTCTCATTACCGACACGGTAACGGGCCTCACTCAGCCCAGTGACTTTTTGTTGGCTTCTCTTGCAACCGACTGCACTTTTGCCTGTCAGGATGCGGCTGCGGAACTCGATATTTTATTGAATAGTCTAACGACCACCACCCGCTGGAAAATAGCTGAACACCGCGAAATCATCGTACGTTTGGGACTCAGTGGCCCAACCGAGTTGCAAGCACAGCAGTTGATTGACTGCATTAAAGCCAAAGCCTCAATGTATAAATTGTTGTCGCAGATCATTCCGATTACGTTTGAGGTCTTTTCATAACATTCGGCTGTAGAACGCATCGAGATTAGGATATCCCTCGGCAACCCACTGCCTCAAGGCTTGTAGTCCTCGCTCAACCAATTCTAATACTTGTCTTTGCTCGGTTTCGACCATGTTCGTTCCATCCCACAGCGGAAGCAGAATATGCTCAGCCTTGGTCTTGTTATGCAGTATCGAAGGCTCAAGGGCTGCGAGTGCGGCGGCTGTGCCGAAGGCATAACGATAGGGCTGGATATTTTGGCTGAGGCTGAGTCGCATCGCCCCAATTAGACGGTCATCCCATCCCAATTTGCGCTTCGGATCGCGTCCCACACGTTCAACCGTGTCCCGCAAAAAGGGATTCATCATACGATCAAGCAGGGTATAGGCATCTGCTTGATACTCGCTGGGTGTAAACGATACATCGAGTCCATCATATTTATGGATGAGTGCGGCACCGGATTCCTCCAGCAGCGCGCCTTCAATGAAAGCCATTGCCCCCGGTACAGTCGTTAAATCGGCAATCCACCGCAGCTTGAGCATTGCCCCCACGTAAGCCGCCAGCGCATGAACCGCGTTGTGCCCATATAACTTGGCTTCCTCAAATGGCAGCAAATCAGCCTTTTCCTCAAACACGCTGATGCCACGCGCGAACGGTTCGCCTTGAAAATCAATCTGCGAGATTTGAATACGGTTGAACGCTTCGACCAGATAAGCCCGTGAATTGTCCGATGTCACCTGCGGCAACTGCTGCCCGCGAATTTCTTCGGCATCTGTGACCACGCCGCTCATCTTGCCAATGACCGTATTCACAAAGCGGACTTTGGCGCGAACCGCTGCTTGTTCCGCTTCTGGAATTGCTTCCATCACCTGTGCTTCGAGTATCTCAGCCGCCTGATTATTATTCTCAGCCGTATAGATCACCGCGCGTGGTTTGCCTGTCGCAGCCTTTAGTCGTAGCCCCTCTGCTAGAATACGATGTAAACTCGAATCCCCATCTGCAACATAATAATTGACACTCGGTACAGCCGTGCCAATTTCGCCGGCCTCAGCGATAGCCTTAATCAGCCGTTGACGATTCGCTTCCACTGCCGGATTTTCGATGTGAATCGGGCCGACTTGTACGCGCTCAATTCGATCCGCTTGGGCAATATTAAGCGCGAACATCCCATCCGCTCGCCGGATTGAGTCCACGACTTGTGGGACAACTTCCGCCACCGTTAATCGCTGGAAGTTGTCGGATTGATACGCTTCGTATAGAAAGAGTCCCGCTTGAATCGCCCCGAACCCGAAGCCAACATAATGGCGCGTTCCGGTCAACGTCACCGCATTTCCTGCCCGCCGGTCACATTGATAGCTTGTCCGGTCATATAGCTGGCTTGATCGGATGCCATGAACACCAGCACGTTGCACACATCGTCATAAGTGCAGCCGCGTTTCATGGGCACTTCGTTGATATATTTCTGCCGGACTTCTTCTTTGGTAATGTTCCAGCGTTTGGCATATTGTTCGTACAGCGAGTTGACCCATAACGGCGAGTCCAGCAAATTACCGGGGCAAATACTGTTGACACGCACCCCGTACTCCGCCATTTCCATCGCTAAACTCTGGGTTAATCCAATCCCGCCGAACTTGGAAGCCGCATAAGCCGCATTTTTATTGCTGCCTTTTTTGCCCGATTTCGAGTTGATCTGGACGATATTCCCGCTGCGTTGACCCTTCATAATGCGCGTGGCGTGTTTGGCGCTCAGGAAATAACCATTCAGATTCACATCAATCACCGCCCGCCATTTATCGGCTGGGAACTGGTCGGTTTCACCGGCGATCAAGATACCGGCGTTGCACACCAGTAGATCCAACCGCCCGAACTCGCTGATGGTTCGGTCAACCATTCCCGCCACTTGTTCCTCGCTCGTCACATCGATTTTCATCCCTAAAGTGCGGCGTTTGGTGTCGGCTGTTTCTTTTTGGACGGTGTCGGCGGTTTCCAGTGCTTGCGCCTCGTTCAAATCCGCCACCACCACATGGCAGCCTTCCTGTGCCAACCGTAGGCAAATCGCTTGTCCTAACCCTTGACCCCCACCCGTGACGATGGCAATTTTATCTTCCAATGTTCTAGTCATATTCATTTCCTAATAACACACCAAAAAATATTTGCGTATTTGATTTTCCCTGTATTGCTCCCCTCTCCAATGCGTTGGAGAGGGGCTAGGGGGTGAGGATTAACCGCTATCCCTCCGGCAGCATAACGCGCAGGAATTCTTTCTCAGCTTCCGAATTCCATAGTCCATTTTCGAGTTTCGCATAGACAGTTGGTAACTTGTCCTTCAAGTCACTCAACGCCGTCAGTGGAAACTCTTTGATGTGTGGGAAGATCACTACTTTGCCGGGGAAAACAGCATCTTGCAATGCCTGTAGTCCATCGCGT
>JACDGI010000175.1 GCA_013821665.1 Anaerolineae bacterium | reverse complement strand
GCCGGGATGGGGCCAGATTGTGGCAGTTCGAGGTCGAGGATATAGTCGACCTTGCCGCCCCAATTCTTGACCGCATAATCGCCACCGGCTTCACCAGCCATACGACCAGCCTTGTAATTGTTGGCACCGAAGAAGGTCGCACCGGGCATGGGGATGTCGATGGCGATCACTGGAATTTGCGGGTCTTGGCTCTGGAACAGGTTCATAATGACGTTGCCGAACTTCTCGTCGGTCTGGAATTCGACCACGCCGTCTACACCCTGCGCCACGAAGTTTTCAGCGTTGTTAAGAGCGGTCGCGCCGTCCAAGTTATTGTTCGCGTTGACCAATTCAACGCCAGCCGCCGCCGCCGCACTGTCCATGCCGCTTTGAACGGCGGTGATGAAGTCTACACCTGTGGTCAGGTTAGCAAACCCGATTTTGTAATGATCTTTCTTTGTGGCGCAGGCTGCATCTTGTGCTGCAACTGAAGTGACAGATGTGGATGAATTCGAAGCCAAAATATTACTTAGAGGGCTAACAACGAGTGTAGCAAAAACGGCAAAGAGGGCAATCTTACTTTTTGATCTCATGAGAATTTCTCCAGCAAACTAAAGGATTTATACTTTCATCAGTCGGAACCTTTATCGGTACTTCCGTGCGCCTCCATGTCTATTTTTGTTGAATTTTGTTGAATTTTGTTGAAAACCGTTGATAATGTAGCATGGGTGATGATTCTTGTCAATCAAAATGACCTTTTAAAAAATACCGTTCCCATCTCTGAATATTACGGATAAGGCCATATACTTACATGAGCCAAATAAGCGCCGGATTGTTTTTCATGATGTCCGAAAGAGGAAGCACTTGACTAGTAAAACACTCACCACTTTTGAACGCCGTCAGGTCATTCTCCGCATTTTGGGAGAACAATCCGGCATCAAAGTGACGGATTTAGCCCACCAACTTGAGGTATCTGAAGGTACTATTCGTAACGATTTAGCCGCGCTGGATGAAGAACAGCAGATTATGCGGGTGCGTGGCGGCGCGGTACCCCGTAATAAGTCGGCCCATCCTAACCAGCTTATTGCGGCTCGTGTTCGCGTCAACTTTGATGCCAAGCAGCGCATTGCCCAATGGGCGGCGAGTCTGGTCGAAAACGGCGACTCGATTATTCTGGATGCCAGCACCACGGTTTTGCACATGGCCGAATTCCTGCAAAATCGCCGTGATTTGACGGTCGTTACGAACGGTTTGGAAGTCGCGCGTCGCCTTGCCGAGTCGCCATCCAACACGGTGATTCTGGTGGGCGGCATCCTGCGGAGTGATGGTAACGCAGTTACCGGTTTGCTGGGCACAAAATCACTCGAAGATTTGCACGTCCGTACAGCCTTTGTATCGTGCGCGGGCTTTTCGTGGGAAGCGGGCTTCATGGAATTTGATATTCCTCAGGCTCAAATTAAACACATGATGATTGCATCGGCGCAGCGGGTGGTGGCGCTGGTTGATTCGAGCAAGTTCGAGCAGTTGGGTTTAACGCCTTTCGCACCGCTAAGCGCCATCCAGCATGTGGTGACGGATCAGGATGTCGACCAGACGGTGATTGCTAACTTACAAAAGGCCGACATCACGGTTACTGTTTGTACCGACCGGGCTTCGACCACTTATACACCTGACCAGAACCGCCAGAAGAATACCAAAATCGGTTTTGCCAACATGAGCGAAGATATGCCCTTCCCGCGTGATGTGCGACGTGGTTTAGAGCGTGCGGCCAAAAATGCCAGCCAAATTGAGTTGTTCGTCGCTAACAATCACATGAACGGCGAACTGGCGGTTGAGATCGCTGATAACCTGATTGCAACCGGTGTCGATTTGATGATTGAGTTCCAGATTGATGAGCGTGTGGGCAATATCCTCATGAACAAGTTTAATCACGCGGGCATTCCGGTGATCGCCATTGATATTCCGATGGTCGGCGCGACCTTTTTCGGCGTGGATAATTATCAAACCGGATATGTGGCAGGTGTCGAACTTGGTAAAGCCGTGCAGAAGGAATGGAACGGGCAATTTGATCGCCTCGTGGTGCTGGAACATCTGCGTGCTGGCTATTTACCGGCCTCGCGCATCAAAGGGCAGATCGACGGCTTCCAAGAAATTGTCGGCGAGGTGAACCCCGACCTGATTATTTATCGCGACAGCGGCAACACCACCAGCGTCAGTGAAACGCAGATGCTTCAGATTTTCCAAGAGCTGCCGGATGACCATCGTTTACCGGTGATTTGTTTTAATGACGATGCTTCGATTGGGGCTGTCGATGCTGCCCGCAAGGTCCATCGCTTGCAGGATATTTTGGTGATCGGTCAGGGTGCGGATCGACGGATGCGGGAAGAACTACGCAAAGCCAATTCGCGGATTGTCGGTTCGACTTCGTTTCATCCCGAACTATACGGCGAAAAACTGATTGATCTGGCGCTGCATATCCTCAAAGGGGAGCCTGTTCCACCTGCCGTTTATATGGAATACACCTTCATCAATGCCGCGAATGTTGATCTGCTGTATTTCGCTGAGAAAGACGAACGGTAGAAACCACGAAGGGTTTGTGCTGCTGCAATTTCTGCAATACTTCCGCTGAAATGACAGGCGGATGTTAGGGAGTGAGTCGCCGAATGTGCATTTTGTGTCGGCGGGAGGTTCGGTTTATGCCACCGAAATGACACAAAGAAAAACTGAGAGAAGAGGCAGCTACGGGAATTCGGGTTGGTAAGGTTTGACGAGATTCATGAAGGGCAAGCTGGCCTTCATAAAGTCAACTTCATCCATTTCGAGGGTCATGGTGGGGTGCATGGGTAAGGCACGGATTTCCGGTAGGAGTTGGTTGTAGTCCAGCACGCCGTGATCGAAGCCCATATGAATATCGATTTTGCCGTCGTTATTATTCATGTGGGTGTGGACGATCAAATCACCGAGCGTACTCAGCCAGCGGTCAAAGGCGACGGCCTCGCCAAAAAGATTGGCATGACCGAGATCAAGACAAGCCCGCAAATTGGGATGGTTGATTTGCTTGAGCAGGTCGCCAATGATGTCGGGATCGAACTCCCACATATTTTCGACGGCGGCGGTGACTCCGTAGTGCTGGGCGTATTCAGCTAAGGGTGTCCAGAAATCGAGGTTACGCTGATGCCATCCGACACGATATTCGATGTTATGGATGGCGGCGATAAAGTTGGCGTGGAAAACGACCAACGGAATTTCGAGTTCGGAGGCGATACGGATGGCATGTTGGTAACGTTCGTAGCACAGCGCGTTGATGCGGCGGTCGGGGCTGCCGGGAGCCATATCCATAAACGGGCCGTGCATGGTGCGCAGCTTGATGGGCTGTAACAACTGACGATAGCGGGCGATTGTACCCTGCCAGTCACCATCCAGTGTATGCGGAAAGGCGAAGACCATCAGTTCAATACCGAGCTGGTATTCCTGCGCCAATTGAATGCAATCTACGATGTTACGATCACTGGCGCTTAACAACACCTGATCTGTCATTTACGGCTTCCTGATGTGCTTTGCTTATTGATTAAGTCTACACCGAAAAAGCAATGTATGCTCATTGTGTTCCATAACAACTTGTATGTCTTTAGGCCAATTATCAGAGTAAGCATGTGGATGCTGTGGTGGTCGGTCAGTTAAGCCATCCATTATGATCGAGCAACCAGAGGTTTACTAAGCTAAAGATGAGTAGTTATACGGTCGTGTTTCAGGTAGGCTTAGGATAACGTGACACTATAATCACAGGCACAAAGGGGAATGCTGTGCAAAATCCTGATATGAGCAAACGAACCGAATTCTGGGTGCTGGTGGCGACCATTCTGGCATCCAGTATGGCATTTATCGACTCGACGGCTTTGAACGTGGCGCTGCCGATTATCCAAGCTGAACTCAAGATGGATGCGTCACAGGTGAGTTGGGTAGCGAACGGCTATCTGCTGTTTTTGTCGGCGCTCATTCTGGTGGGTGGTTCGCTTGGCGATCACTACGGACGCAAGCGTATTTACATGATCGGTATCGCCGTGTTTTCGGCCTCATCATTGGTATGCGGATTAGCGCCTTCGGTGGCGGTGTTAATCGCCGCGCGGATGGTGCAGGGTGTGGGCGGCGCGTTGATGGTTCCCGGCAGCCTTGCGTTGATTTCGGTGATGTTCAGTGGTGAAAAGCGCGGCAAAGCCATCGGCACATGGTCAACGTTTACCACACTGACCAGCCTCGTAGCACCGATTGTAGGCGGCGTGCTGGCAGGTGCGGGACTGTGGCGTGCGATTTTTTTCATCAACCTGCCGCTGGCGGTGATCGCCATTTACGCACTGATCAATTATGTGCCCGAAAGCCGTGATGAGGGTGGCGCAAAACGGCTGGATTTCGCAGGTGCGCTGCTGGTGACGTTGGGTTTAGCGGGTGTGACGTTCGGATTAACGGAAGCACCCAATTATGGTTTCGGGCATCCGCTAATTCTGGTGACGCTCGTGGGTGGCATTGTGGCGCTGATCGTGTTTGTGGTGGTGGAAGCCCGCAGTGATCATCCGATGGTTCCGTTGGGACTCTTTCGTTCATCGACGTTTAGCGGCACGAATGCGCTGACCTTTTTTCTGTATGGTGCGCTGACGATTGTGCCTTATTTTCTATCGTTCAATCTGGTGCAGGTGCAGGGTTATCCACCGCGCGAAGCCGGATTGGTGCTGCTGCCATTGGGTATTATTCTGGCGCTGGTTTCGCGGCGGATGGGTGCGATTGCCGACAGGATTGGCCCACGTCCATTATTGACTATCGGGCCAGCTTTAGCGGGAGTCGGTTTCTTTCTGTTCGCGCTGCCGGGTTTGACCAACGGGCCAACTGACTATTGGACAACCTATTTCCCCGCCGCGCTGTTTCTAGGGTTGGGTATGGGCATCACCGTCGCGCCGTTGACCACCGCCGTGATGGGCGCTGCCCCCGCATCGAGCAGTGGTATCGCCTCCGGTATCAACAACGCGGTGGCACGGACAGCCGGTGTGCTGGCGATTGCGATTGTCAGTTCAATCGCGTTGGTGCGGTTTGGGGGTTTGTTGGACGCGAAAGTTCTCAGCATGAATGCCCCACAAACCATACAAACCCAGATGCACGAGGAAGCCTCCAAATTGGCGAACGCGACACCGCCACAGGATTTACCGAACAATATGACCAATGTGCTGGAAGAAGCGGTGAAAATGTCTTATATCGAGACTTTTCGCCTGATCTCGATTATCGGGGCAGTGATGGCGTGGTTAAGTGCGCTGCTGGCCTTTTTGATGGTCGGGCGAGAGCGCAAACCTGCCTAAAGCATAGCGATGTGGAGGGGCGCAAGGCTTGCGCCCTCTGTTGAACTTATCTAAATATGCTAAGCCTCGGACGGCAAGAATGCCGTCCCTACAAATAGCGTTTTTGTAGGGACGCGATATATCGCGTCCGGTATTTCGATCAACTTTCAGACAAGTTTTTTTCATCATCAACCAATGCTCACTAATCAAACCGCCAGCGTGTAGCGCCATTCGGTTCCGCCGTGGCAACTCCAAAAGCCGTATCAAACGTAAAGCGATAGACCCACCACGGCGGCTTTCCGGCGCTCGGTGCGCTGTAGGGCGCGGTGAAGGCATCACCCTTCGCTTCCGCAGGCCATCCGCTCTCACGATACAATTGAGCCACCTTCTCCAGCGTCGGCTGATCGGTTACTCTTTTCGCTTCCCCTTCGAGGACGATGTCAATACCTTCTAGTCTGACAGAGATCGTGCAGGCAGGATTCGCCGCCAAGTTGCGGGATTTGCGTGTCTCTGGCCCACTGACAATATACATTTCACTATCGTTCCATAAGGCACCCACTCCGGAGGAATGTGGCCGTCCGTCCGGCTGCGCGGTTCCAAGAAAAAACGTGATGTCAAGTCGAGATGGACTGGTTTTGAGGATCTCGCGCGGTCGGCTCCATGGTATAACGTCATTTCCATAAATATCGAGATTCGTGACTTCGATAGGTTCTCGGTCGGTCATCTGTCTACCTCCTGATGTATTCAACAATCATATGGCAGTATACCATCGGGAACTGAACGCACCTGCCGAACAAGATATTTCCCGATTATCGTCGTCTTCATTTTAAATCGATTCCCTTGTCGGTTTTTATGGCTAGAAGACACTGTTTTTTTGCAATCGAGGTCTTGTTTTTCCCTTACTAAAGACGATCAGCGTCTTCCTTTATTTTACTCATTTCCCTTCTCATGAAATATTTATGGGGAAGTTAGAACAGAGATAACTCTAATCGTTTTCTATAACCTGTTTAGTATAATGACCACAAACCTTGGGCACATAAAGCGGGAGCAATACGCGTGGCTGTGACATCAGAGGATCGGTTATCGGACTCACCTTTTATCGCCTCGATTTGGCAGGTACAGGCGGAAAGCGATGGAAGCGAGATCGTTTCTGCCGACATGAATTGGGACATGATCGTCATGCAGCAGAACGGCAAGACCAATCTGACTGTTTGGGGGCCAATGACCAAAGCCGTGTCGATCCCTCACACGGAAGGGTCAGAGGCGCTCGGTATCCGTTTTAAGATTGGTACCTATTTGTATGATGTGCCGACCTACAGCCAACTCAACGCGGGTATGGTGCTGCCCGAAGCCAGCAACCAATCTTTCTGGTTAAATAGTTCAACGTGGGAACTGCCCACTTACGAAAATGTCGAAACGTTTATTGAGCGTTTGGTGCGCGGCGGTCTCCTCGGTCGGGATGCCGTGGTTGAGGCGGCATTACAAGGCGATAATCCTGATGTCTCTCTACGCTCAGTGCAGCGGCGTTTCCAACGAATTACAGGACTCACGCAGCGTTCGATTCACTCCATCGAACGGGCGCAACAAGCAGCATTACTTTTAGGCAGCGGTACACCCATCCTCGACGCGGTGTATGAAGCCGGTTATGCTGACCAGCAGCATATGACCAAATCCTTGAAGCATCTCCTCGGTCAAACCCCCGCTCAAATCGCAGGTATTCGTAGCATCGAATAAATGTCGTCTCAAGACAAGACCTGCCCCTGAAAATGCGGTTTAATGAGACTGTCGATCAACGCAATTCAGGAGCAAAAAATGGCCTCAACAAACACAACAAAAACGCAAGTCAAACCATTTATCATCGATATTCCGCAGTCCGTGTTGGACGATCTTCAGGAGCGTTTGAGCCGTACCCGTTGGCCGGATGAATCACCGGACTCTGGCTGGACGATGGGCGCAAATTTGGGTTATATGAAACATCTGGTGGATTACTGGCTCAACAAATATGACTGGCGCAAGCAGGAAGCGGAACTCAATCAGCTTCACCATTTCACAGCCGAGGTGAACGGCATCAACGTACATTTCATCCACGAGCGCGGCAAAGGGCCGAACCCTACGCCTATTTTGCTGCTGCACGGTTGGCCGGACTCGTTTTATCGCTATCACAAGTTGATCCCGATGCTGACTGATCCGGCAAGTTTTGGGGGTGATCCTAACCAATCCTTTGACGTGATTGTGCCTTCGCTGCCGGGGTTTGCTTTCTCTGAGAAGAAGCCGCTGGTTTATGATGACAACGCGGATTTATTCACCGCCTTGATGACCGATGTGTTGGGCTATTCGAAGTTTGTGAGCGCGGGTGGCGACGGTGGTTCAATGATTAGCGTTGCTATTGCCCAGCGTCATCCCGAAGTCTTGAGTGGAATTTATCTGACGGATGTGGGTTATCCTGATTACACGACCGATTTCGCCAGCTTGACACCGCCTGAGCAAGAGTTCGCGGGTTATATCCAGCAGTGGTGGATGAAGCAAGGCGCATTCAATATGATCCAATCCACCAAGCCGCAAAGCTTGGCCTTCAGCATGAATGACTCACCAGTGGGTTTAGCAGCGTGGATACTCAACTTTATGACGATGGATGCGACCGGCGAAGAGCTTGAAAAGCGCTTCGGAATCGATGATCTACTCACCAATATTATGATTTATTGGCTGACGGAAACCATCGGCTCGACCTTCCGGATGTATTTTGAAGCGGCCAACGCAGCACCTTCACCCACTGCCAGTATTCGTCCCGAAGTTCCGGCGGCGGTCGCGCACTGCCCTTGGGACGCGCCTCTGCCGCGTGAATGGGCGAACCGTAAGGTGAATTTGCAGCAGTTTAGCAAATTGGAGCGCGGCGCACACTTCACCGCATGGGAAGAACCGGCGTTGATCGCGGCGGATGTGCAGGATTTCGTGCGGCAAATCAAGCAGTAAGTGAAGATGTTTATCAGAAAGGGAGCACACACAGGTGCTCCCCTACAGAAATAATCCTCTAAGCGATTTCGGTGCTACCGGATGTCAAGTTATACAGTACATCGGGTGTGTCGGAGCAGATGCCATCCACACCCAGATTGTTCAGCGCGGTAATCTCCGCCGGACGTTCCTCGTGCCATGTGACGATGCCGAGTTTCGCGCCGCGCACATGGTTCATCCACGCTTCGGTTAGCAGGAGATGGGGTTCGGGAGCCGCGTTTTCCCAGCAGGGATGAACGTAATCGGCCTTGACCGACTGTGCCAGCATCACCGGATCGACATGCACTGAACCAAACAATACCGATGTGCGTAAATGAGGACGGTGCGATTTGACTTCTGCCAGCCAATCGGGACGGGTTGAACCGACGATGGTGTAATTGGTGAGTTCAAATGAATCGAGTGTGCGCAGGATGATACGGGCGGCTGCCGCGTTCCAATCTTTAATATCGAGATATAAGCCTAAACGCAAAGCAACACAACTCAGTGCCACTTCTTCAAAGGTCAGGATGGGATCAGCCGTCGACGGGATGGCCGTGCCCAGATCACGCAGTGTGAGATCACTAATGGCTGCCGGAATGTTGTAGAGGCGCTTGAGGGTGTCGTCATGGGCGATAACCGGACGGTCATCCGCCGTGATGCGTATATCAACCTCGACCATATCCGCGTGCATATCAGCCGCAATCTTGAGTGATCCAGCGGCGTTTTCGCGGGCATAAGCGGATGCCCCACGATGGGCAATGCGCAGCACGTGTCCGCTGACACTGCGATCAAGAGGGGTGAAGTGGCGAGAGGTCATGGTACTTCCGGCTTCTGATCAGATGGATAGAAATGATACGCTGCCAAGAAAGAATAACCATACTCAATCAACAGGATGTGAAGGAATCTTTAAGGAGTGATTGAAGATTATGTTAAGCGGGTTAACATGTCGACAAATAATATTTCATATTTGGTGTGGTCGCAACCGGGTATAGTGAAATCCCGATAGTACAGTGAGTGGCTGTTTGCGCGTCATCAGGCTAAAGATGCTTCTAAAGAACTTCACACTTGGCAACCTTTTGTCATCTAAAATCGTCTTGGTTTATATCATTTATGGATTGAACACTAAGATGCACAACTTAAATCTTGCTCCTAACCGCTATAAATTAAACAAAGTGATCCTAATGGCAGCCTTATTGTGTTGGTTGATACCATTAGGCGGGCATTTATCAGCGCAGGACGAACTTTCCCCGCCGGATCATTTACCCGATGATCAAATGCTGCTGCTCAAAACGGCTGCCAATGGCGTTCAAATTTATGTATGTGGGGCTAATGTATGGGATGGCCCCGAATATGTTTGGACGCTCAAAGGACTCGATGCGACCTTATACGACGCAAATGGGGCTAAAGTGGGGATACTCTATACCGTGAACGTATGGGAACCGACATGGAAATATGTGGACGGCAGCAAAGTTGTCGGGCAAACGGTTTATGGAGACTCGTATTTAGATTATTTTTCTCCACGTAACCCGCTCTTGAAAGCCGAATCGAACACAGGATATGGATTACTTAGCGGTGTCGATTATGTTGAACGCATAGGTAACACAAGGCACCTCAGGCTCATGAGCAGTTGTGATAAGAAGCATGATGGAGCTGAACAACGCGTGGATTTTACTGCGACCTATGCTTTTTATACTGACGCATCACATTGGTTTGATCATATATCCCAAGTTTTATCACAACTCTTAAAGCGCTTAACATCAACAGTTAACGATTAGGGCGCGAAAAGGGCTTCTAATGCCAGCACCACATCATTGCGCCACGCGGTGTAATTGTGTCCGCCACTGTATTCATGGTAAATCGGTGCGTAACCTTGGGCATCCAGTACACTGTGCATTTTGCGGTTCATAGTTAATAACCATTCGTAGCGCCCCACATCCATCCAGATTTTGATGGGGCGACGTTCGTACAGGCGCACCAGATCGTAAATGATGGACTCGTTGCCCATCAGATCGAAGCCGAACGCACCCGATTGACTGATGACTTTGCCGAAAACTTCCGGCAAACGCAGCCCACAGTAGAGCGCCATCAAGCCGCCCATCGACGCGCCGAGGATACCATAGGCACCGGGATTTTCTTCAATCGGTAGGATATGCAGATGTTCGGTCGCCAGCGGCAGCACATCCCGACCGAGGAAGGCTAAGGTAGCATCGCTGCACATGTACTCAATGAAGCGGGCTTCGCCACCATTCTGCGGCATGGCGAGCGCAATCGGACGGATACGTTTTTGGGCGATGAGGTTATCCACAATGATCGGCAGTTTGGCGCGGGTGGCATAATCTTTGCCATCCAATACCACCAGCAGCGGCACGGGTTCATTTGTGGGTGGATGATACAGATAAACAGAACGCTGCACAGCCGCCACCAGAATACCCGCTGTAATCTTATGCTCGGTCACAAGCCCGCGCGCGACACCCCGTTTGCGGAGCGCTAAATCGGTATGACGCATGGCGGGCATACCGAACCAGTGATTCTTTTTACCCATGCCATTACTAATCAGCCGTTTGTTGAAGGGATCACGCCAACGCCCTTCCGCATTGATATACGCATATTCCATATAGGTATCGGGTAGAAATTCGAGGCTGTGCGTCCATAGGCCGGGAGCCGTTTCGGTCAAGGAGATGCCGTCATCTTTGCCCCAACCGGTCGCATCCGAATAGAGATAGGGTGCAGTTTCGCCTTCCCAAACAAATACGGCGCTGTCGCCATCAATGAGTGGTGTGCCTTCGGCATGAGCGCGGACGAGTAGATCGTGCATCGTGAATCCCTTGAACATGGCTAAAGGCCACGATCATAGCCTAATCATCTGCCATTTGTCCAAGCGCCGCGGTTATTTTTGCTTCCGCGAAAGTGGTAGGGTCATACGGAAGCAACTGCCGTTAGCGGCATCGTTGGCGGCAATAAGCGTGCCTTCGTGCAGCAGGATAATTTGTCGGGCGATTGCCAGATTAAGACCGGAGTTCAGGATATTACCTTCGCTGACCTGATGAAAGGGCGAAAACATTTCGGGGATGTCCTCGGGTTTAAAGTGCAATCCGGTACTGCACAGTTCGATACAAGCCACCGGTTGATCCGCTGTGCCCTGCCGCTCCACATGGAAAACAATGTCGTGGTTCGGTTCCCCGAAGTCGCTTACGAAGGTTAACAGTTTATCGCAAGCACGCCCAAAGTAGGTGAAATCAATATTCACAGGTAACGCGTCCGCCGTGAATTCCTGACGGAGAGGCGTATGCTTATCCTGTAGGTGCGGTATTACACCGTCGAAAATCATAGGCATAAAGGTCTTGAGGTCAATCTGCTGGATGTTGAGAGTCAAATTATTGTCTTGCAGTTTGGTCATATCAAAGATGTCATCAATGACATTCAAGAGGCGGCCTAAAGTATCCTCAAGTTCATCGATGTGGCTTTCCCACAAATCCGGTTTTTTACGGGCGAGATACAAACGCGTTCGCATGATTGCCAGTGGGGTACGCAGTTCGTGTGAGGCATGGGAAAAGAAGCGATCCTTATATTTCTGGTTGGCTTTCAAATCCGCGATTTTCTCTTGGAGCTGGTCGTTTACGCGCGTCAATTCGGCATTCATGCTGCGGAATTGTTCTTCTTGGGATTGTTCGCGTTTGGCAAGCGAGTCATTGATGGTAGCGGCTAGGCGTGTTAATTCATCGTCGCCGTGCATGACAATACGGGCAGAAGGATTGTTGCTGTGGCTGTTTTTATATATTAGCCGATCCATATATGG